>DASVBQ010000199.1:0-7318 GCA_036375795.1 Actinomycetes bacterium | reverse complement strand
GGCACTGCCCACGGCCGCGCCGATCACCGAAGGCCAGGCGTGCTCGGTCACGTTCTCCGCGGAGAACAAGGTGCGGTACTGCGCGGTGACTGCCGTGTCCGTCACCGCGAGCAGCGCGGTCGCGACCGCGGCCGCCCAGGCCAGCCGGGCTCTCACGTCGCCAAGCCCTGCCGGGGGCCCGGAACGGGGGCATCCGGGGCAGCCGACTCGACCGGCACCTCGGCGGTGACCATCGTGCCGCTTCCCGGGCTCGACTCCAGCGTCACCGCTCCGCCGACCGCGTCGAGCCGGTCGCGCATGTTGGCAAGGCCCGCGCCGCCGCGTACATCGTCGGCCAGGTCAGGGTCGAAGCCGGCTCCGTCGTCGCGGACGGTGAGCCGGCACCGGCCGCGCACGAGCGTCAGGTGGACCGTCACGGTCCGGGCGTCGGCGTGCTTGGCGGCGTTCTGCACCGCCTCCATCGCGACGAAGTACAGGGCGGCCTCGACCGGCGCAGGCAGGCGGTCGGTGTCGGCGTCCACGGTCACCGGCACCGGGCTGGTCGCCACCGCGGCGCGCAGCGCCGGCACCAGCCCCTCCTCGGCCAGCAGCCGCGGGTAGATGCCGCGGGAGAGCTGGGACAGCGTCTCGATCGCCTCGCGCGCCGCGTCGGCCTGCTCGGCCAGCACCCGGGCGGCCCGCTCGGGGGAGCGCGCGGCCACCGTCTCTGCCAGGCGCAGGTTCACCGCCAGGGCCACCAGGTGCTGTTGGGCGCCGTCGTGGATGTCGCGCTCGAGCCGTCGGCGCTCGGCGTCCTGGGTCTCGATCAGCCGCTCCCGCGAGGCCCGGAGCTCCTCGGCGCGGGCGACCAGCTCGTCGTGGCGGGCGGCGAGGTCGGCCCGCAGGCCCACGAGACGCAGGACCAGGCCGGCCTGCGCGGCGAGCCCGGTGAACAGCCGCTCCTCCACCGAGGTCAGCGGCTGGTCCGGGTGCTCCTGGAGGCGGAACACGCCGAACACCTGGCCGCCGTGTCGGACCGGAAGTGCCCTCCGGCCCGCACCGGTCGCGTCCCGGGCGTCGGCGACCGGGTCCGGCGGCGCCAGGTCCGCCTCGGCCTCCGGCGGCCAGGTGGCCGCGAGGCTCAGCCGGTCCTGGACGGTGAGCCAGACCTGCGCCCAGCGCGCCCCGGTGCCCTGCCCGAGCAGCATGGCCATCCGGCCGGGCAGCTCCTCGGTGGTGTAGCCGCCGGTCACGGTCTCGGAGAAACGGCTCAGCACGTCGTACGGCGAGGGCGTGCCCCCGTGGACCAGATCGGTCACGGCGTGCTCGAGCCGGGACTGGACCGGCTCGAAGCCCAGTGCGACGACCGCGGTGGCCAGCACGGACAGGGCGAGGTTCGGCGAGTCGGTCTGCCCGATCAGCGCGCCGCCGCCGAGCACGACGACGACGTACGTGCCGACCACGAAGGCGCCGAGCCCGCCGAGGACGAGCAGCCGGGCCCGTCGGTCCGGCCGGGACCGTCCCGTCGCCCGCCACCGTCGCATGCGTGCAGTCTGCTCCTGCCCGCGGACGACGCGGAGGGTTCCGACCGAACCCCGAGGGTGGGGCTGGCCGCACGATCACCCGTCCACTGCCCGGCGGGTGGGCGCCGTCAGGCGCGCGCCCGGCCCCATGCCGCGCGACGCCGGTCAGGCGTGTCCTGGGAACGGGCCGCAAGACGGCGGCTCGCGACCGAACAACCCGACGCCCCAGGAGTCCCCAGCCATGACCATCACCACCTCCGTCTCCACCAGCACCGCCGCGCGCGCCGTCAACGTCAGCAAGCTGTACGGCGAGGGTGACGCGGCCGTCCGCGCCCTCGACACCGTGAGCGCCTCGCTGCACGCGGGCCAGTTCACCGCGATCATGGGCCCGTCCGGGTCCGGCAAGTCGACCCTGCTGCACGTCCTGGCCGGGCTCGACCGGCCGTCCAGCGGCGAGGTCTATCTCGGCGACACCGAGATCACCTCGCTGAACGACCGCAAGCTCACCCTGCTCCGGCGGGACCAGATCGGCTTCATCTTCCAGTCGTTCAACCTGCTCCCGACCCTCACGGCCGCCGAGAACATCGAGCTGCCGATGCGGATCGCCGGCCGCAAGCCGGACCCGCTGTGGGTCCGCTCGATCGTCGAGACCATCGGACTCACCGACCGCCTCGGGCACAAGCCCTCGGAGCTCTCCGGCGGGCAGCAGCAGCGGGTGGCGGCGGCGCGAGCCCTGGCCAGCCGGCCGCAGGTCGTCTTCGCCGACGAGCCGACCGGCGCGCTCGACTCGCGCGCCGGGGCCGAGCTGCTCGGCTTCCTCAAGCGCGCCGTCGGCGACCTCGGCCAGACCGTCGTCATGGTCACCCACGACCCGGTGGCCGCGAGCTACGCCGACCGCGTCCTGTTCCTCGCCGACGGCTCGATCGTCGACGAGATGTCCGACCCGACGGCCGACGCCGTCTACGACTACATGAAGCACCTGGGGGCCTGACGCCATGTTCACCGCCACACTCCGCGGGATGCTGGCGCACAAGCTGCGCCTCGTCCTCACGACGACCTCGATCGCGCTCGGTGTCGCGTTCCTGGCCGGCACACTCATGCTCACCGACACGATGAAGCTGGCCTTCGACCAGCTCTTCGGCAAGGTCTCCTCCGGCACCGACGCCGTCGTGCGCCAGGAGTCCGCGTACACCCAGGCCGCGGGCATCGGCGTCAGCCGCGCTCCCATCCCGGCCTCGGTCCTCGACCAGGCGCGCGCCGTGGACGGCGTCGCGGCGGCCGAGGGGGCGGTCAGCGGCTACGCGCTGCTCACCGACAACGACGGCAAGGCCGTGCTGACCAGCGGCGGCGCGCCCACGATGGGCTACAGCATGCCGAGCGACGAGGGGCTGCGCGGCGACGTGAACCTGCGCTCGGGCCACGCGCCGCGCGGGCCGCACGAGGTGGCGATCGACGCCAGCTCGGCCGAGGACCACGACATCGCGCTGGGCTCGACCATCAAGATCCTGTTCCGCGGCCCGACCGAGGAGTTCACGGTCGTCGGCACGGTCGGCTACGGCGACGAGAAGGACCTCGGCGGCACGAGCGCGGCCTACTTCGAGCCGGAGACCGCGCAGCGGGTACTCGGGGAGACCGGGAAGTACGACGAGATCCAGGTCCGGGCGGCCGACGGCGTCAGTGACGCCGAGCTGGCCGATCGCCTGGACGCCGCGATGCCGGACGGCGTCGAGGCGGTCACCGGGGCGAAGGTCGCCGACGAGGCGTCCGACGCCATCAACAGCCAGTTCGCGTTCCTGAACATCATGTTCATGACCTTCGCCGGGATCGCGCTGTTCGTCGGCTCGTTCATCATCTGGAACACGTTCACGATGATCGTGAGCCAGCGGTCGCGTGAGATCGCGCTGCTGCGGGCGGTCGGGGCGACCCGGCGCCAGGTCAAGCGCAGCCTGCTGGTCGAGGCCGGCCTGCTCGGCATCTCGGCCTCGGCGATCGGCGTGGTCCTCGGGGCGGGTGTCGCGAAGGGCCTCAACGCCCTGATGTCCGTGCTCGGGTTCAGCCTGCCGAGCACGTCGCTGCAGATCGCCCCGCGCACGATCTGGCTCTCCCTGCTCGTCGGCACCGTCGTGACGGTGGTGGCGGCGATGGTGCCCGCTCGTCGGGCGACGAGGGTGCTGCCGGTCGAGGCGCTGCGCGATGCGACGCCGGGTGCCAAGCGCCCGTCCCGGTTGCGCGCAGCGATCGGCACCGTGCTGACCGCCGGCGGCGTCTTCGCGATCCTGCAGGGGCTGTACGGCGGCGGCGGGGGCACCCTGGTCCTGCTGGGCATCGTGGGAACCCTGTTCGGCGTCATCACCCTGTCGCAGCTGGCGGCACGACCGCTGGCGGCACTGATCGGCTCGCCCCTGCGGTGGCGCGGGGTCCAGGGTGACCTGGCCCGGCAGAACGCGATGCGCAACCCGCGTCGTACGGCGTCCACCGCCGCGGCCCTGATGATCGGCCTGACCCTGGTCGTGAGCATGGGCGTGTTCGCCTCGTCGTTCAAGGCCTCCATCGGGCCGGTGCTGGACGACTCGACGAACGCCGACCTGTACCTCACCTCGGCGAGCTCGCAGGCCGGGGGCTACAGCCCGGAGGCCACCCGGGCCGCCGCGGAGGTGCCCGGCGTCGCGGCCGTGTCGCCGACCTGGTGGGGCCAGGCCCGGATCGACGGTGCCGGCGACAGCTACTCCTCGGTCGACCCGGCGACGGTGGAGAAGGCGTTCAAGCTCGACATCCACTCGGGCTCGGCGAAGCTCGGCGACGACGGCATCCTGGTGACCGACGACGCGGCGACGTCGCACGGCTGGTCGGTGGGCGACACCGTGCCGGTGGAGTTCGCGGCCACCGGGGCGCAGGAGCTGCAGGTTCGCGGGATCTTCGAGTACAACCGCGTCCTGGAGAGCAACTACCTGATCAGCCTGGCGACGCAGGAGGCCAACGAGGGGGACCGGCTCGACGGCACGACCGCGGTGATGCTGGACCGCGGGGCAGACGTGGACGCCGTCAAGGACCGCATCGCCGCGGCCCTGGCCGACCACCCCGACGCCAAGGTGCTCGACGAGAAGGGGTTCGAGCAGGAGATCGGCGGCTTCGTCGACAAGCTGCTGGCCTTCGTGTCGGCCATGCTGCTGCTGGCGGTGGTCATCGCACTGCTGGGCATCGTCAACACGCTGGCCCTGTCGGTCTTCGAGCGGACCCGCGAGCTGGGCCTGCTGCGCGCCGTCGGCATGACGCGCGGCCAGGTCCGGGCGATGGTCCGCTGGGAGTCGGTGGTGATCTCGCTGATCGGGGCCACGCTCGGTGCCGGCCTCGGGGTCGGGCTGGGCATGGCGCTGGCGCAGTCGCTCAAGAGTGACGGCGTCACCGAGCTGGCTGTTCCGGTCGGCCAGGTCGCGGCGTACGTCGTCGGTGCCGCCCTCGCCGGCGTCCTCGCCGCGGTGGGTCCGGCGCGGTCGGCCGCGAAGGTCGACGTGCTCAAGGCGGTGGTCACCGACTGACCGTCGTCGCCCGCGCCTCGGCGCAGGGCTGCGACGCTGCGGAGCCCAGGTCCTCTCAACGGACCTGGGCTCCGCGGCTGCACGAAGAGCTGCGGCACGTGCCGGGAAGTCCTCGGCCCCGGGCGCCGTTGGAGTGCGGGTCGAGTCGAGTCGTGAGCGGGTGGGTCGGGCGGTGCCGATGGTGATGAACCGCGAGGCGGCGAGGGTTCAGCGGACGTACCTCACGCTGATCCTGTTCACCACGCTGGCCGCCTCGCTGATCTGGGGCATCAACACCCTGTTCCTGCTCGACGCCGGCCTGAACAACTTCGAGGCCTTCGCTGCCAACGCGTTCTTCACCGCCGGGATGATGCTGTTCGAGGTGCCGACGGGCGTGGTGGCCGACCTGCGAGGGAGGCGTGCGTCGTTCCTGCTCGGGTCGCTGACGCTGACCATCTCGACCTTGGCCTACGTCCTGATGTGGTCGGTGCACGCCCCGTTCTGGGCCTGGGCGGCGGTCTCCGTGGTGATCGGGCTCGGCTTCACGTTCTTCTCCGGCGCGGTGGAGGCGTGGCTGGTCGATGCGCTGCGACACTGCGGGTACGACGGTGCCCTCGACCCGGTCTTCGCCAAGGGGCAGGCCGTCCAGGGGGCGGCCATGCTGAGTGGGTCGGTCCTGGGCGGCGTCATCGCCCAGGCGACGAACCTCGGCGTCCCGTTCGTGGTGCGCAGCGCCCTGCTCGCCCTCACCTTCGTGATCGCCTTCCTGTCGATGCGCGACCTCGGGTTCACGCCGGTTCGTGGCAAGAAGCCCGGTCCCGAGGTCACGCGGATCTTCAACGACTCACTCCGGTACGGCCTCGGCCGGCCGCCGGTGCGGTGGGTCATGCTCACCTCGCCGTTCGTCGGTGGCGTGGGCATCTATGCCTTCTACGCCATGCAGCCCTACCTGTTGGAGCTCTACGGCGACGCAGGGGCGTACGGCATCGCCGGCCTGGCCGCCGCCATCGTCGCGGGCGCTCAGATCGTCGGCGGCCTGTCGGCACCGCGGCTGCGGCTGCTGTTCCGCCGCCGGACCTCGCTGATGCTCGTCGCGGCCGCGATCAGCGTCGCGGCGCTGCTGCTGGTCGCCCTGGTGGCATCGTTCTGGGTGGTCGTCGGGCTCCTGGTCCTGTGGAGCCTCGCCGACGCGGTCACCATGCCGGTCCGGCAGGCATACCTGAACGACCTGATCCCCTCGCAGCAACGCGCCACGGTGCTGTCCTTCGACTCGCTGCTGAGCTCGGGCGGCGGGGTCGTCGTGCAGCCGGCCTTCGGCCGGGTCGCCGACGTCAGCGGCTACGCGCTGACCTTCGGGCTCAGTGCCGGCGTCCAGGCGCTCGCCATCCCCTTCCTGTGGCTGGCCCAGCGCACAGGCGTGTCCGCGGACGAGATCGTCCCTCCGGTCGCCGAGGTGCCCAGCCCCCCGTGTCTGCCGCCCACGCCGGGGTCCCCGCCGCATGACGGGCAGGCAGCAGGGGAGGCCGCGCGCGGCCCCAGTCCTACCCGGTAGCGGTCAGCGCAGTGCCAGGTCGATGGCTGCCTCGACGTGCAGGCGGGTCGTCGGGAACACCGGCACCTCGACGTCGCGGTCTGTCACGAGCAGCTCGATCTCGGTGCAGCCGAGCACGACGCCCTCGGCCCCGCGCCCGACCAGCCGGTCGATGACCCGCTGGTACGCCTGCAGGGACTCCGGCCGGATGACGCCCAGGCAGAGCTCGTCGTAGATGACCCGGTGCACGGTGGCGCGGTCGGCCGCATCGGGGACGTGCACGGTGAGGCCGTGCGCGGCCAGCCGGTCGCGGTAGAAGGGCTGCTCCATCGTGAACGCCGTGCCCAGCAGTCCGACGCTGCCGAGCCCCTTGGCCCGCACAGCGGCGGCGGTCACGTCGACAAGATGCACGAGCGGGATCGAGACCGCGCCCTGCACCTGCTCGGCCACGATGTGCATGGTGTTCGTGCAGAGCAGCAGCACCTCCGCGCCGCCCGCCTCCAGCGAGCGTGCCCTGTCGGCCAACAGCTCGCCGGTCTCATCCCATCGACCGGACCGCTGCAGCGCCGCGATCGGTGCGAAGTCGACCGAGGCGAGCAAGACGTCTGCCGAGTGCAGCCCGCCGAGCCGTTCGCGGACCAGCTCGTTGGCCAGCCGGTAGTACTCCGCGCTGCTCTCCCAGCTCATGCCGCCGAGCAGCCCGATCCGGCGCATCAGGACACCACGCCATCGCCGCGCAGCGCCG
Source organism: Actinomycetes bacterium (assembly GCA_036375795.1). Classification (GTDB taxonomy): domain Bacteria; phylum Actinomycetota; class Actinomycetes; order JACCUZ01; family JACCUZ01; genus DASVBQ01. The sequence goes on along the minus strand of DASVBQ010000199.1, from coordinate 25 downwards.
AGTCGAAGAAGCCGACGACCCGGCG
>DASVBQ010000195.1:0-15434 GCA_036375795.1 Actinomycetes bacterium | reverse complement strand
GGCCGGGTGATCTTCTACCTCACCGCGTCGTTCCAGGTCCCTGAGGAGGGGCTCGAGCACCAGGACCCCATGCCCGACGCCGCGCCGCCCGAGGAGTGCCCGGAGCTCGGCGACGTGCTGGCCCGTCTCTCCGGCCGCCCGCGCGACGAGTGGGACCGCGAGTGGGCCTCGCTCGAGGTGCGGTACGCCGGGGAGGTCCGCTCCGACCGGTCGCAGCGACGGGAGCCGGTGCAACGGGTCTGGCTCCGAGCGTCCGGGCCGGTGGGTGACGACCCGGTGCTGCACGCCGCCGTGCTGACGTACGCCAGCGATCTCACCCTGCTGTCGGCGGCGGTCCTGCCGCACGGCACCTACATCGGGGACCCGCGGCTGCAGCCGGCCTCCCTCGACCACGCCATGTGGTTCCACCGCCCGTTCCGGGTCGACGAGTGGCTGCTCTACGACCAGACGTCACCCTCCGCCTCGGGGGGTCGGGGGCTCGCCACGGGCCGGCTCTTCACCGCCGACGGTGACCTCGTGGTGTCCGTCGTCCAGGAGGGTCTCCTGCGTCTGCGCCGGGGCTGACACGGCCGGCACCCCGTTCGGGTGGCCGGGTCGGTCTGCCGCCGGGCGCCGGCTCGGATGCGTACGTGCCAGCCGGCTTCGGGCACCCTCGAGCAACGCAGCCGACGCGGGCGCGCTGGTCAGCGCGTCCAGGAACTCGTCCCCGCCGATGCGCAGGAGCCGTGCCGGGCCGATGCTCGTGACCGTCGCGGTGCGCGGGATCCGCTCCAGCAGGCCGATCTCCCCGAAGTACGCGCCACTGGTCATCGTCGGCAGTTCTTGCTCGACCACGCCCTCGCCACGGGCCCGCACGCCCATGGTGCCGTCCAGCAGGACGTAGAACGCGTCGGCCTCGTCGCCCTCGCGGATGACCGTGGCTCCGGCGGGGACGTCGACCTCCTGCGCCTGGTCCGCCAGCCGCTCGAGCATCGGTCGCGACGCGTCGGCCAGGATCCCGAGCTTCTCGAGTGCCAGGACCCGCGGCTCGATCACGGCGAGCCGGGCCACGTTGGTCTGGTCCATCTGCCGCAGCCACGGCCATCCGAGCAGGCAGAGCGCGGGCAGCAGCGCACCGGCGAACCAGAGGCTGGCATCCAGTCCCGCTTGCTCGATCAGCAGTGGCGTGAGCAGCGCACCGAGCGAGATGGCGCCGAGCACTCCGGTGAAGTACGCGCCGAGCACGCGGCCGAGCACGTCCGACGGGAGCGAGCGTTGCAGGGCGGTGATGGCGAGCACGTCGACGACGAGCGTCCCCGCGCCGCGGACCGCCTGGATGACGAAGGCGGCCGTCGGCTCGTCGACGACGAGGAAGAGGAGTGTCGGAAGGCAGTACACCGCCATCCCGGCGACGATGACGGTGCCCAGACGCGGCCACGCCGCAAGCCGGTTCGCGAGACCGGCGGCCGCAATGCCGCCCACCCCCAGCCCGGCCAGGAGGTAGCCGTAGCCGGTGGCCCCGGTGCCCAGCCTCTCCTCCGAGAGAACCACGAACTGCACGGTGTCGACGCCGTAGACGAAGCTGGCGACCACGCTGTAGGTGACCAGCATGGTCGCGGTGGCGGACGAGGCGATGGTCCGGACGCCCACGGTCATCTGCTTGAGCGGCCCGGCCGTGCCTGACTCGGTCACGTCGACCGGCTGGCTCCGGACCCTCATGCGGGAGACGACCACGCCCGAGACGGCGAAGGAGGCGGCGTTGGCCGCGAAGGCCACCTGCGGCGGCCCCACCACCAGGATCAGTGCGCCGAGCAGGGGGCCGGCCACGATCGCGATGTTGTCGACCATGTTGCGCAGGGCGTTGGCCGCGGCGAGCTCGCTCTCGGGGACCGTCTCGGGGGTGATCGCGGCTGCCGCCGGCTCGTAGACCATGCCGGTCACCGACGTCAGGCCCGCGAGGACGATCGCGAGCAGGACCGGCCCCTCGAACGCGGCGACGGCCGCCAGCGCGGCCATGAGTGCGGTGCTGATCCAGTCCAGCGTCGCCATCAGGCGAACCCGCTCGAAGCGTTCGGCCAGGACGCCGCCGTACGCGCCGAAGAGCATCGAGGGGATGAAACGCCCGACGGTCGCAGCACCCACCCAGGCGGCCGACCCGGTCTGCTCGTAGACGAAGACCGCCAGCGCGACGTTGTAGGCCCACGAGCCCGCGAAGGAGATGGCGAACGAGGTCGTCAGCAGCCGGAAGTCGCGGTGGCGCAGTGGGTCGAGCAGCCTGCTCTTGGTCTTCTTGTGCGACGCCATCGGACCATCCCATGGTCGGCCCCGAGATCTCGGCCCACCGTAGGAGGTGAGTGTCTCGCCCACAGGTGAAACGTCCGATCTTCTGAGCCCTGGTCGGTCTCCGCTGCTACGGTGCGCCCCGTGGGCACACCGTGAGGCTCGAGCTGCTCGGCGTGCGCGGGTCCACCGCGGCACCGGGCCCGGACTTCGTCGGGTACGGCGGCCACACCTCGTGCGTCGCGGTGTGCGCCGAGGGGGCCGACCACCCGACGCTGGTCCTCGACGCGGGGACCGGCCTGCGCTCGCTGACCGCGCGCCTGCAGGGTCGCCCGTACGAAGGCGGCATCGTCCTCAGCCACCTGCACTGGGACCACATGCAGGGGCTGCCGTTCTTCACCGCCGGCGACCGCGACGACTCCCGCGTCGACCTGTACCTCCCCGAGCAGGACGGGCTCTCCGGGCGGGACCTGCTCGCGCTGACGCTGTCCCCGCCGACCTTCCCGATCGAGCCGGAGGGCCTGCGCGGTGCCTGGTCGTTCCACGCGCTGCCCGCCGGCCGGCACCGGGTCGAGGGCTTCGACCTCGCGGCGGTCGACGTCGAGCACAAGGGCGGCCGTACCTTCGGGCTCCGGGTCGAGGACGGGCACGGCTCGGTCGCCTACCTCCCCGACCACGCGCCGGCAGCCGGCCGGTCCGCGGAGCTGATGCAGATGCTCACGGGCGTGGACGTGCTGCTCCACGACGCACAGTTTCTCGAGGGGGAGCGGCCGCTCGCGGTCGACTACGGGCACTCGACCGTCGAGGATGCGGTTTCGCTGGCCGCGGAGTGCGGCGCCGGAACGCTGGTGCTGTTCCACCACTCGCCGGCTCGCACCGATGCGGCGCTCGACCAGATCGGTTCGTGGGCGTCCGGCCTCGCGCCGCACCTGCGCGTCGTGGTCGCGCGCGAGGGCATGGTCTTGCAGGTGGGACGGACGGCTCAGGAGTCGTCGGCGCGCTGAGCCGCCGCGTCCGCGTCGAGGTACTCCTGAGCGATGCCTTCTGCAAGTCCGAGCCCGGTCGGAACCATCCCGAGCGCCCGCAGGAAGTGGGTGCGGTCCAGGGCCACCAGGACGGTGGGGCCGACTGCGGTGACTGTCGCAGTGCGGGCCATGTCCCGAAGGAGGGCGATCTCGCCGAACGAGGCCCCTGGCCCGAGGCGACGGACCTCGCGGCCCTCGCGGCTCACCGCCACAGCGCCTGACGACACCACGAAGAAGCGGTTCCCCGGCTCGCCCTCCCGCACGACGGCAACACCGTCGGGGGCCATCACCGCTGACGTCTCGCGGCTGAGCTGCTCGACGACGGGCAATGGCGCCACCCGGAAGAACGGGACACCGCGCAGCAGGTCGAAGTCCGGCCCCGGCAGCCGTGAACGCGCGTCGAGGAGCAGCAGGCCGCGCCACCCGGTCACCCCGGCCGCCGGGAGCAGCAGGCCGGCGGCGATCAGGGCACCGGACGTGCCGAAGGCCGCCACGAGCAGCGGTGCGAGTGCCGCGCCCAGCGCGGTCGCCCCGCTCATCAGCGCCTCCTGGAGGCCGAAGACCCGAGCCAGGACCTGGTCATCGACGGTGCGCTGCAGCAGCGTCCGCCCCGCGACGTCGAAGAAGCTCTTTCCCGCGCCGGAGGCTGCGAGCAGCAGTGCAGCCGTTGCCAGTGCGTCGCTTCCCGCCAAAGCTGCCAACGGAAGCCCTGTCGCCAGCAGGCCGAAGGCCAGTGCGGGTGACAGCCGTCGCCGCCCGACGAGCACGACCGTGAGGAGGGCGCCGAGCACGCTGCCGAGGCCGTACGCGGAACCGAGCAGGCCCGGCCCGGACCTGTCGGTACCCAGCACGTCGATGGCCAGCACGATCAGCAGGATGTCCAGCAGGCCGATGACGACGTACTGCCCGGCGATCATGCCCAGGAGCACGGCAGCCGCCGGCTCACGGTGCATCTCCCGCACTCCGGCCAGAGCGCCCGACGCGAGGCTCTCGCCGTGCCGCTTCCCGACAGGGGGCAGAACGGGCAGCCGCAGCGCCAGCAGTGCCGCACCGAGAAGCAGGACACCGAGAAGTGCGAAGACGGAGCCGGCGCCCCCGGTCGTGATGAGCAGCCCGCAGGTGAGCGGTCCGATGAAAGCGCCTACACCCTCCGCGGTGGTAGAGGCGGAGTTGCCTGCGACCAGCTCGGCCGGTGTGTGCGAGATCGCGGGCAGCACGGCGTAGTGCACCGGTCTGGTGAGGGAGATGGCGCAGGTGACCAGGACCCCACCGGCGCACGCGAGCAGGAACGGCCCGTCCGCCAGCAGGATCGCGGCGGTGAGCAGCATCGCGACGCCCTGCAGCGCGTAGCCCCCGGCAAGAGCTCGCGCCCGGCGTGCGCGGTCACCGATGACGGCGCCGAACGGCGAGACCACGACGGCAGGGACGAGCTGCGCCACCGACAGCGCGGCCGCCGCGCCGACCCCGTGCTCGTCATAGGCCCAGACCAGCAGCGCGACCCAGGTCGCCCACTCGCCGATCGAGAAGACGAGGTAGGCAAGCAGGGCGCGTCGGAGCGGACCCTGTCGAAGTGCAGTGATCGTGACCCGCAGCGACTCCCTCACCGCGTCGGCGCGGCGGGCTGGCGAGAGATGGGAAGTCTGAGCTCTGTGGCGCCGACGGCCGGCGCCGTCGCGCGGCGCGGCCACCCGGCCAGGCCCGTTCGGTCGAGCTGGTCCAGCAGCTCCCTGGCCGCGAGCCGGCCGGCCGCCACCATCCGGTCGAGCTGGTGGAACTCCAGCAGCCCCACTCCCATCGGTGCGGGGGTGACGACAACCGCACCCCGTTGGCGGGCGGCGGCCACCGCGCCCCCGCTGCCGATCATCATCGTGCGCAGCAGCGTCTCGCCGAGAGCAGGAACTCGGGCTGGCCGCTGCGCCGTCGCGGTCGCGCCAGGTGGTCGGCCGGAACCCCCCATCGCGATGTTCACCGCGACAACCGGTCCCTCGTCGCGCTCGGTCAGCAGGTCGACCGGGAGGTTGTCGAGGATGCCGCCGTCCACCAGCAGCCGCTGGCCGTCCGGGATCGGCGGGAAGAGCACCGGCAGGCGCGCCGACGCGGCAACGGCGTCGACCAGGTTTCCCCTGCGGTGCACCTGGCGGGTGCGCGCCACGAGGTCGGTGCTGACGGTGTGGAACTGGCGGGGCAGCCCTTCGATCAGGGTCTCGGCCCCGAGGGCCCGCACCAGGCCGGCCCGCGCGCGGTGGCCGCGGGCCAACGAGTGGCGGGGCAGCGTGTAGTCGCTGAACGGCCGGCGGCGGACGAACTCCTCGTAGCACCGGGCCTCGAGCGCGGCTCCGTCCAGCCCTGTCGCATACCCGCCCGCAATGATCGCGCCGATGCTGCAACCGGCTACCCGGTCGACGTGCAGCCCGGACTCCTCCAGCTCCCGGAGCACTCCGATGTGCGCGAACGCCCTCGCCCCTCCACCGGCCAGCACGAGGCCGAGCGACCGGCCGGCGATGCGCTCGGCCAGCGGGCGCAGGGCGAGCGCCGGGTCGGAGTCGACGACGGTGACCTGCCACGCGTTGTTGGCCGCGGCCCAGTCGGCGAGCCCGGCCGGGGACGGGCGGGCCCCTACCAGTACGAGGTCGGGCTGCTGCGGCAGGTCGACCCTGCCGGTCGTGCCCGTGACCGGCGTCGTGCTCGACGCGACGAGCACGACGTGGTCGGCCTGGCGCAGGCAGAAGTCGCGCCACTCCGGCTCGTCGCCGGGTGCCACCAGCAGGACACGGTCGTTGTCCCGCTCGGCCCGCTCCAGCTGCTCCGGCTCGACTCGCCCGGGTGCCGCCACGCGGAGGTGGCGGGCCAGCCCGGCCAGCAGCCCGTGACCGATCAGGGCGGCCTCGTCGCCGGCGTGCAGGCCGACGACAGCGACGACAGACGGCTGGGCCGGCCGCTCGGTCACCGGACGAGGGTCGCGCAGTCGTTCGGCCAGCTGGGTGACCACCACGCGGGTGGCGGCGGGGTCGGTCTCGATCAAGGCCGTGAAGTCCTCGCGGGTGACCTCGAGCAGGGTCGAGTCCCGACGGCCGCGGACGGCTGCGGACCGCGCCTCTCCGGTGAGCAGCGCGAGCTCGCCGATCACTGCGCCCGGGCCCAGGACCCGGACGACGCTCCCGGCGATGAGGACCTCCAGCCGACCCGAGCGCACGACATACACCGACCCGGGGGGGTCACCCTCGTGCATCAACCAGTCACCGGCCGGCAGATGGACCATGCGCGCGGCGGCAGCGAGCCGGTTCAGAGCAGGAGCGGCGAGCCCGGCGAACAGGGGTACGTCCGACAGGGTGCCGTGCGACGTACCCGTCCGGCGTTCCGAGTCAGGGTCGGCACGCTGTTCGGGTAGGTGCACGACGGGTCGGTCACGGTCGTCGACCGCGTCCTCGTCGGCCGTCCGGGCCAAGCGCCCGATCGGCAGGGCGAGGACCGCCACGAGCAGGAACGCGCCGATCGAGAGCAGCCAGCCGTCGCGGAACGCGTCGACCGCGGTCGCAGCGGTGGGCGTCCCGATGATGACGACGAGTACGGCGATGCCCAGGACCCCGCCGAGCTGGCGGGCGCTGGACACGACCGCGGAGGCGGTCGCGTAGCGGCCGCCGGGCACCGCGGCCAGGGCCGCGCTGCCGAGCACCGGCAGCGTCGCGCCGACTCCGATGCCGCTGAGGATCTGGCCGGGCAGCCACTCGCCGAGGAAGTCGGGGGCCAGCCCGACCCGCTGGTGGTACCAGGCGTAGGCACCCGCCCAGACCAGCGCGCCCGGGACCACGACGTAGCGGTAGCCGCGCCGCTCCGCCAGTGGCCCGAGGACCGCGGCGATGACGGCGGCCACCACGGCGCCGGGGACGAGCGCCAGGCCGGCACGCAGCACGCTGTAGCCCCAGACGTACTGAAGCCAGAGGATGTTGGTGAGCAGGTACGCATAGAAGCCGAGGCCGGCGACGACGGTCGCGATGTTGGCCACCGCGAACGACCGGATCCGCAACAGGGTCGGGTCGAGCAGCGGAGAGCGGTGCCTCCGTGAGCTCGCGACGAACAGCAAGCCGAGCACCAGCGCGGAGCCGACGGACACCACCACCGCGGCGCTGGACCATCCCCAGTCGTTGCCCTTGACGATGCCCAGGTTGAGCAGAGCCAGCGAGCCCGCGAGCAGGGCGGCGCCGGTCAGGTCCGGCATGGTTCGCCGTCCGGGGGCCCGGCTCTCGACGAGCTGGCCTCGCGCGGCCAGGACGGCCGCCACCCCGAAGGGCAGGTTGACGAAGAAGGCCCAGCGCCATCCGCCGGCCTCCACGAGGGCGCCGCCGATCGGCGGACCGAGCCCGGCGGCGACGGCCGCCGTGGCACCCCACAGGCCGATGGCGTGCGCCCGCTTGTCGTCCGGGAACGCCTCGACGATGACGGCGAGGGACGCGGGCACCAGCAGCGCGGCGCCGAAGGCCTGTGCCACGCGGGCTGCGACCAGGAGGTCGACGGACGGCGCGGCACCGCACAGCGCCGACGCCAGGGTGAACAGCACCACCCCAGTGACGAAGGTGCGACGCCGGCCCAGCAGGTCGGCGAGTCGGCCGCAGACGATGAGGAACGCGGCAAACACGATGTTGTACGCGTTCAGAACCCAGGACAGCTCACCGATCGAGGTTCCGGGAAACGACTCGCGGATGCTGGGGAACGCGACGTTGACGATCGTGGCGTCCAGAAAGGCCAGAAACGCGCCGAAGGATGCGACGAGAAGCACCCGCATCTCCGCGACCCGCCCCGTCGTCGACGTCGCCATCCAGACCAGCCCTCCTTGCAGCGCCGTGGCCGCCCCGCGCTCACTGTCGCCGTCCGTCGGGTCGGTGACAAGATCCCGCAACAGCTCTGACCGACTTCTCACCCATGAGACGACATGTGGCGGAACCCGTTTGTTCACGAGGGTTTCCGGGGTTAACGACTGCGGTGTCATGCACGCTCGGTGATCTGGGCTGATCACGTTGTGCGGGTCGTGCGCGGTCCTGCAACCGTGTGTTGACGGCCCCCGCTCACCCATACATGCTCAAGGCCACTCGGCCCCGCGAACGGAAGCAGTCGACATGTCAGTGCAGAAGGCCAGGACGACATGGCGACAGCGGGGGATGGTCCTACTCGCAGCGTTCGCGCTGGTTGGTGCGTTCGCGAACCTCAGCTCGCTCGGCGCGTCAGCAGCAACGTCGAAGTCGCCGGTCAAGGTGGCAGTGACACGTGTCGTCTCGAGCGTGACCACACCGCCCGGTGCCGCTGGTGCGCCGACGGCGCTCATCCAGGCGGGCAGGGCCTTCGACGTCACCGTCGAGCTCCAGAACGCCGATGGCAAGGCATACGCGGTCTCCCCGAGCAAAGACACGGTCCTGTCCATCGCGGTGGCCTCGGGGAGCGCAACCCTCGACGCCGGGGTCATCACGACGGCGACCATCCCGGGAGGTGGAACAGCCGCGACGTTCGCAGGCCTCGTCCTTGCCCCGCCAGCCAACCAGGTCGTCCTCACCGTGAGCGTCATCGACGGCACGAACGCAGCGCTGGACCTGGCACCGGGCAGCACGGCCCCGTTCGACGTCGTCGTGTCCTCCGAGACCAAGCCCGTCCCGGGTGACCGAAGCCGCAGCCTCGTCGTCAGTCGGCAGGGAGTCGACGTGCCGTGCGAGGCCACCGAGGCGGTGACGACCTGCGTCGACCTGGTGCTTCCCCAAGGACTGCAGGGTGACTCCGTCTTCTTCTCCACGGGGCTGTGCGACGCGAGCGTGGGATGTGCGTCGGACAAGGACCTGCTCCAGGTGCTTGCCGACCTCGGGCCTTCCTACGACAGGCGCAATCCGGCCACCATCATCTTCAAGTGCGACAAGGTGGCCTGCCCGGGCAACGGCGTGCCGTCGTACACACTGAAGGTGAACCTGGATGCAGTGGGCCCGCTCGCGGACGCCTCTCCGTGCCGTTCGAAGGGCGTCATTCCCAGCAACCTGACGAGCTGTGTGGACTACGTGCAGAGCAAGCGTGACGGTTCGGGCGACCTGTACCTCTACTGGCTGGTCTCCCGGGACGCACGAGGCAGCTGCTGCTAGGCCTGCGCGTCGGAGCTCGTCCCGGCGTCGCCGGCACCCGCCTCTGAGTGCTCGAGACGTTGGCAGTCGGCTTCCGCGGCGTCGACCGCGGCCAGCTCTTGAGTCAGGCCGAGCGCTGTGAAGCGCTCGCGTGCATCAGCGAGGTGCCGCCGTGCGACCCCGGGCCGTCCCAGGCCGACGTGGACGCGCCCGGTCTCGCGCAGCACGAGTGCGACCAGCTCCTCGTCCTCGACGGCCCGCGCAATGCTCAGGGCCCTGGCCAGCAAGGTCTCCGCCTCGCTCAGTCGCCCTTGCAGGATCAGCACGTCGGCCTGGTTGTACGTCGCGTTCGCTTGGTCGGCCTCATCGCCGATCCGCGCGAACGTCCGGGAGGCCCTCTCGAAGTACTCGAAGGCCTCGGTCAGCTGGCCACGGTCGAGCGCCTCCACACCGAGGTTGTTCGCACTGTGACCCTGACCGGCCAGGTCACCGAGCTCTTCATAGGCAAGCAGCGCCAGTCGTCCGTACGGAATCTCCTCGGGCTGCCCCGCGTAGTGCCGCGCCAGGTGTAGCCCGGTGTAGGCGTGGGCCAGTGCGGACTTGTCCGCGGAGTCCTCCGCCTCGCGCGCTGCGACGGTGGCCCAGTGCAGAGCCTGCTGGTACTTCCCCTGCGTCATCCGGCCCCACGAGTAGCGGGTCGCCAGATGCGAACGACTGACATGTGCCGCGGACCCGTCGACACCCTCCAGGCCCGTCATGGCGCGGTGGAGGATGCGCAGCGACTGGGGAACCTTGCCGAGTCGCTGGTAGATGCGTGCCTCCTTGAACAGCAGCTCGGCTTCCCGGACCGGGTCGTCCTTCGCCTGCCTCCGGGCCTGGCGGAATGCTTCGACGGCCGCGGAGGACATGCCGGCCAGCGCCCTGGCGTCGCCGAGCGACTCGAGGGCAGAGCTGAGATCGAGCGGGAGGACGGTTCCGGCGCGTTTCGCCGACTCGACTGCTCGCTGGAAGAAGTCGACTGCCTCGCCGTTCGCGAACTTCGCTCTCGCCCGTTCACCAGCCTTCCGCGAGTACGACCATGCCTTGTCGTAGCGTCCGGCCTGGAAGAAGTGCAGCGACAGCAGCTCGCTGACGGCAGTCGGGTCAGGAACGGACGCCTCGATCGTGGTGCCGACCTGGTCGTGCAGAACCTGGCGCCGCCGGAACGGCAGCCCTTCGTATGCGACATCGCGAAACAACGCATGCCGGAAGCCGAAACGCCCACTACTTTCGCGAGCCATGAAGTCGCCGAGCACCGGGAGTCGCTGGTCGAGGTCAAAGACCTCGTGGGTGTCAGCAAGCAGCGCACGCAGGATGGCCAGGTCGCCGACAATGCCGAGCACTGCGGCGTAGCGCAGCACGGTGCGGTCCCGTGGTGACAGCCGGTCGATCTGGCTGGTGACGAGCTCCTCCACCGACTCCGGCAGGTCGTTGACCGAGCCGGACCGTCCCGCCGCCTGGACGAGCGCCTCCAGGAACATCGGGTTTCCGCCGCTGCGGACGAGCAGCGCGGACATGGCCTCATGGGTCATGGGCTGGTCGCTGGTAGCGGACCGCACCAGGTCCAGCGCCTCGTCGGGCTCCAGGGCCGCTGGACGCAACGTCGTGACGTGGCCGTCGTGTCGAGGCACATAGCCGTCCGCGAGCTCGCGACGGGTGACCAGCAGGAGCCACGGCCTGCGGGAAATGTCTCGAGACAGGCGGTGGACGAGGTCCGCCGACGCGTCATCCAACAGGTGGGCGTCCTCGATCAGCATCACGGTCGGTCGCGTGAGCAGCCGCGCCAACAGGTCGTCGACGACCTCCTCGAGGCGCTGCCGGCGGAACTGCTCGTCGAGCTCGGAGGTCTCCCGCGTCGGGTCGAGCCCCAGGTCGAGGGGGATCGCGAGCAGCGGCAGCCAGGGGAGGAGCTGCGGAGCCACCGCCTGGACGGCGGTCCGCAAGGCGGCGGCGACAGCCGCAGGCCGAGCGTCGCGCGGAAGCCCGAGGGCCGACCGCAGCAACGTGCGGAACGGGAAGTACGGGGTGGAGGACTCGTACTCGTCGCCCGTTCCCGTGAGCACCTGCACGTCGGGTGTCCCGGCGAGCAACTCCTCGACCAGCCTCGACTTGCCGATCCCGGGCTCGCCGACCACCTCCACCTGGCGGCCGTCACCGATGGCGGCCGAGTCGAGCGCGTCCCGGAGCACCGCGAGCTCCTCGGTCCGCCCGACGAAGGAGGTCGCGGGCCGCTGCGCCGTGCGCTGCCCGACGATGGCGCCGACGCGTGCCGCGTGCACCGGCAGTGCCTTGCCCTTCACCAGGAACGGCTCGAGCGGACTGGTGTCGAACAGCGTGCTCGAGCGCTCCAGGGTCGGCAGGGTCGCGAGGACCTCGCCGTCGCCGGCCTTTGCCATCACCCGGGCGGCGAGGTTGACCGCGTCGCCCTTGATGGAGAACGTCCGGCGGAACGCAGGCCCGAAGTCGCCGGCGAAGACGTTGCCGCGGTTGACGCCGATCCGAAGTCGCAGCGCAACCGACCGGTCCATCACCGCCCGGACCGCGCGCAGCATGCGCTCCTCGTCGTGCCCCGTGCTGCGGGGAGCGCCCGCGACCAGCATGATCTTGCCGCCGTCCCGGTCGATGTCGGTCTCGAAGAAGGTCACGTCGTGCTCGTCGGTCGCCTGCTGCACGACTCGGACGCACTCGTCGAGCGCCTCCGCCACCGCAGCCGGGCCGCCCGTGGCCGTGAGCTCGTCGGTTCCGCTGAACTTCACGAAGGCCACCGCGACCGACCGATGCTCGGCCTCCCCGCCGTCCGCGAGCAGCTGTTCCCGCAGCGCGACCGGCAGGTAGCCGACGAGGTCCTCGTCCGTCGGCTGGCGGCGCTGCTCCGGCAGCAGCATCGCCCGCGACGGTGGACGGGACCGCAGCAGGTGTGCGCCCTCACCCGATCCGGGTCGGTGCGCGCCGTGGGGCAGCAGGTGGGCGGTGGCGCCGCTGACGACGATCTGCCCCGCCGTCGCGATGGACTCCATGACTGCGGTGGTGCTCGTCTGGGGGCCCGCGACCAGCAGCTCGCGGTGACGGTCCGGGTCGCCGACGAGATAGAAGTCGAAGCTCCCGCTGTGGATCCCCACGGACATCCGCAGGGTCACCGTTCCGGAGCTCGTCCGGAGCGTCCCGATGTCGCGCAGGGTCGCGCGCATGTCGTACGCCGAGCGGCATGCGCGCGAAGCGTGCTCCGCGCCGCGGAAGAGCAGCAGCACCGCGTCGCCGCCCCACTTGACGAGGTCGCCGCCCTCGGCCCGCGCATGCTCGAGCAGCCCCGCGAAGGTCGCGTCGAGCAGGTCGCTCATCTCCTCGGCGCCCACCTTGCCCCTGCGGGCCAGCCGCTCCGTCAGCTTGGTGAAACCGGAGATGTCGACAAACGCCAACGAGCCATCCACCTGCATGTGCCGCTCGTCGTCGTGCGTGGGTCGCCACGCGTCGAGCAGGTCCGGGACATATGGCCGCAAGCTGGGGCGATGTGCCGCAGCTGCCGTCGTCGTCATGAGAGCTCCCACCCCACCCGAGCCCCCGTCCGGCGAGTCTAGGTCAGCAAATCCCTGGTGTCCGTGGCTCGGCAGAGGCATCCTGAGATAGGCAGGAGGTGAGTCCGGTGGTCTGGCTGGCATTGTTGGCGCTGGCCCTCATCATGCTCACGACCGCGGCTCTCCTCGGTCACCTCGACCGCCCGTTCGCCGCCCTCGGCGCCCTGTGGGAGCGCATCCACCCGCCGTCGCCCGAGCCGGACACGGTGCCGATCGAGCAGATCGCCGCCGACCTGCGTCGCCTCGCAGCGCACCTCGAGGCGACGTACTCGACCGAGCAGCCGGAGAAGATGGCCCGTCTCACGGCTGCCGCCCTCGCGTACGACTGGGTCCTGCTGTCCGCCTGCCGCACCTTGGACGTGCCGCTGCCCGCGATGCCGCCGCTGGACCCGGTGGACCGGCTCTACACCGAGGCGGCCCTGGCCCGCGAGGGCCTCACCTGGTGACCCGCCGCACCGCGTAGGCCGGCCGTACCACCCTCCCGTGGGACAGTGGCGGTCGTGCGCGTGCCCCGGTTCCTCCTGGCCCGTGACGGGCGGGTGCGGCTGCGCGGCGTGCGCACGGTCAAGACCACGGTGGCCGCGGTCGTGGCCTACGTCGTTGCGTTGCCGCTCTCCGACAACCCCCGGCCGGTGCTGGCTCCGCTCACCGCTCTGCTGGTCGTGCAGCTCACGCTCTACGACACGCTGCGCACGGGGCTGCGTCGGGTGGTCAGCGTGGTGGCCGGCGTCCTGGTGGCGGTCGCCCTGTCGACGTGGGTGCCGCTGACCTGGTGGAGCCTCGGCATCGCGGTCGGCGCGTCGCTGGTCCTCGGCCGTCTGCTCCGCCTCGGTGCAGAGGTCGCCGAGGTGCCGATCAGCGCCATGCTCGTGCTCGCGGTCGGGGGCGCCGAGGTCGCGGCGGAGGGCCGCGTCGTCGAGACCATGATCGGCGCAGTGGTCGGGGTCCTCGTCGGCGCGGTCGTCGCGCCTCCGCTCTACGTCCGGCCGGCGACCGACGCGGTGCAGGACCTGGCCCGGGTCGCCGCGGACGTGCTGCGCACGGTCTCGCGCGAGGTCCGCGAGGAGTACACCCGGGAGCAGGCCGAGGCTTGGCTCGACCGGGCCCGCGGTCTGGGCCGCGACATCCTGCGCGCCGACCGGGAGCTCGACCGGGCCGAGAGCAGCATGAAGCTCAACCCTCGCGCGTTGCGACGTCCGTACGTCGCACCCAGCCTGCGCTCCGGGCTCGACGCGCTCGAACGGGCGTCGGTCTCGCTGCGCGGCGTGTGCCGTTCGCTCGCCGACCTGACCGTCGCGGAAGGACCGGAGCCGGTCTACGGCGAGGACGTCCGGGCCGCCCTGTCCGACCTGCTGGCCGACGTCGGTGACGCGGTCGAGGCGTACGGCGACCTGGTCGGGTCCGAGACGATGGGTCCCGGCCCGGAGGACCGGCGCCTGCGCGAGGCGCTCGGCAACGCCTGGGAGGACCGGCACCGGCTCGCCGACCTGCTCCGCCGCGAGGAGCGGCAGGCCCAGGACCAGTGGACGATGCACGGCGCCCTGACCTCGCACATCGACCGGCTGCTGCGAGACGTCGACAGCGAGGCGCGCGCCGAGCTGCGGACCTCATGGCCTCGGGCATCCGGCCTGACCCGCCCGGTGCAGTCGGCGCGGTCGAGGCTGCGCCGCCCCATGGGCCCGGACCGTTCGGACGGCCCGGTGCGTCAGGAGTAGCTCGCGTCACGCGTCGAGCGTGATGACGACCTTCCCTCGGGCGTGCCCCTCCTCCATGTACCGGATGGCCTTCGGGACCTCGCTCAACGCAAAGGTCCGGTCGATGACGGGCGTGACCTTTCCGGCTTCGATGAGCTCGGTGAGGGCGAGCATGTCCTCGACGTTCTCCGACGGCATCTTCGTCGTCAGCTCCTGGCTGACGAAGGGTGACACCAGGCGCGCTCGGAGCAGGCGGTCGAGGCCTCCGAGCCAGCGTCCGCCGCCTTCGCCGCCGACGATGACGAGCGTTCCCGTGGGAGTGAGGGCCCGCCGGAGGCGTGACAGCGACGAGTTGCCGCCGATGTCGATGACCAGGTCGTAGCGGTGCTCGCCGTCGGCGAAGTCGTCCTGCGTGTAGTCGATGACACGGTCGGCGCCGATGGACCGGACCAGGTCGGTCTTGGTCGTGCTGCACACGCCGGTGACGTGGGCGCTGTAGGCCTTGGCGATCTGCACCGCATAGGTTCCTACGCCGCCGGACGCGCCGATGATCAGCACGTTCTGTCCTGCTGCGATCCGTCCCTGGTCGCGCAGGGCCTGCAGGGCGGTCAGGCCGGAGATGGCGACCACCGCCGCCTGGTCGAACGTGAGGTTCGCCGGCTTGGGCGCCAGCTTGTCCTCGGGAGCGCGGGCGTACTCGGCGTAGGCGCCCTTGCCGATGCCGAACACCTCGTCGCCCGGCCGGAACCGGGT
>DASVBQ010000308.1:0-6720 GCA_036375795.1 Actinomycetes bacterium | reverse complement strand
CGGGCTTCACCACGATCGGCGCGCCGACCGCGATGGCGGGCGCGACCTTGTGCGCCACCAGGTTGAGCGGGAAGTTGAACGGCGCGATGCCCAGCACCGGGCCGCGGGGGAAGCGCCGCACCATCCCGATCCGGCCGTCAGCACCTGGGGACGTGTCCAGCCGCTGCAGCTCACCGGAGAACCGGCGGGCCTCCTCGGCCGCCCAGCGGAAGGTGGACACCGCGCGATGCACCTCGACGCGGGACCACTTCAGCGGCTTGCCGCTCTCCGCTGTGATGAGCCGGGCCAGCTCGTCCTCGCGGGCCGCAATCCCGGCCGACACCTCCGACAGTGCCTCGGCCCGAGCGTGCGCCGGAAGGCGGGCAGCGTCACGGCTGACCGCGTCCGCGGCCGCGACGGCCCGCTCCACCTGGTCCTCGGTCGGCACAGAGACGACGGCCGCGACGTGCCCGTCGTACGGGTTGGTGACCTCGAAGGTCTCGTCCCCCGTCTCGGCGTAGCCCGCGACCCAGAACGGTCGGACGTCTGTCATGCCCGGCAGCGTATGCGGTGCCGCAACGGCAGAGGCCCCCGTCCGTGGACGGGGGCCTCCGGGGTGGTGCGAGGTCGGTCAGACGGGGCGAACCGACTCGGCCTGCGGGCCGCGCTGGCCCTGCGTGACCTCGAACTCCACGCGCTGGTTCTCGTCGAGCGACTTGTAGCCGTCGCCCTGGATGGCAGAGAAGTGCACGAAGACGTCGGCGCCGCCGCCGTCCTGCGCGATGAAGCCGAAGCCCTTCTCGGCGTTGAACCACTTCACGGTTCCCTGAGCCATGATTTCTCCTTCTGTGGGAAGCGGTCGGGGCTGCGCACCGTGCGCGCCCCGGGCTGCTGCGTCGATCGCCGTCTCGCGTCCCACCAGAAGCGGAAAAAGAGAAACGCCCGCGCGGTCAAACAAATCCGCGGGCGTTGGATACGTCGAGGAACTGCTTTCTGCAACCGGGTACGACGGTAGCACGTATCCACTCCGGCATCGGCGTCCGGCCCGCCGCGGTGCGGGCAGCCTGTCGGCCGGTCAGTCCGCCGGCGGGATGTTCTGGTTGTGCCGGAACACGTTGTCCGGGTCCCAGGTCTTCTTCAGCGCCCGAAGCCGCGCCCACTTCGCCGGCCCGTACGCCGCCCTCACCCGCTCCGGCCCCTCGTCGCCGATCATGTTCAGGTAGAGCCGGCCGGTCGTCCACGGCTTCATCGCAGTGGAGATCTCGCGCGTGTACGCGATGTTGCGCTCGTCGTCGGCCGGGTCTTCCCACATGGTCAGGTAGTGGACGTTGAACGGCGCATCGCGCTCGCCGAAGGCCGTCTCGTCGTCGGGCACCCGGGCGACGGCGCCGCCACCTGGGAAGATCACGACCTGGGTGAGCGGCGAGGGCGCTCTCGCCGACAGGTCGACGAGCGTGTCGACGGCCGGGCCGGGGAGCTCGGCCATGAAGTCGGCGGTCCAGTAGTTGCGCTTCCCCTTCTGGTTGCCCTCGTCGAGCATCTGCTGCAGCGCGACGTACGGCATCGGTGCAACCATCGAGACCGCCGGCGGGCCGAACTCCAGCAGCGGGGCCACGACCTTCTGCCCGACCTCGGGGTCACCCGCGTAGGTGACGATGATGCCGAGGACCGGGTGCCCGCGCACCGGCTCGGGCACGAAGTCCGCGGGAGGCGCCGTGATGAAGGCGACCGCGCCGCCGACCTCGTCCGGCGCCTGCAGGATGAAGTCCCGCCAGAACCTGAGGACCTCGCGGGCCATCGCCGTGGGGTACATGAGCATGCCGCCGAGCACCATCGGGCCAACGGGGTGCAGCCGGAACGTGAACTTGGTGACGATGCCGAAGTTGCCCCCACCCCCGCGTAGTCCCCAGAAGAGGTCAGGGTTCTGGCTCGCCGAGGCCGTGACGATGTGCCCGTCGGCGGTGACGACCTCCGCCTCCAGCAGGCTGTCGCAGGCGAACCCGAGCTTGCGCTCGAGCCAGCTGCTGCCACTGCCGAGCGACAGACCGCCTACGCCTGTCGTGGAGACCCGGCCGCCCGGCACCGCGAGGCCGTGCTCCTGGGTCGCGGCGTCGACCGTTCCCCAGGTCGCCCCGGCACCCACCCGGAGGATCTGCTGCTCCGCCTCGACGTCGACCGAGGCCAGGCCGCGAAGGTCGACACAGACCCCGCCGTCGACCACCGCGGCGCCGGTGACGCCGTGCCCGCCGCCGTAGACGGACAGCGGGAGCTGGTTGGCCCGAGCGGCCTTCACCGCGTTGGCGACGTCGGCGGTGTCCTGGCAGCGCGCGATGACGGCGGGGCGACGGTCGATCATGCCGTTGAAGACCTGGCGGGCCTCGTCGTAGCCCGCGTCACCCTCGCGCAGGAGCTGGCCGCGGAAGCCCGGCACCTCGACCTGGACGTGCCTCACCTCGGTCATGACCACCACCCCTTCCACTGGCGCCTTCGCCGCCACCGTGCGCCGGGCCCCCGCCCGGCGCAAGGGCTCAGAGCGTTGTCGTCGCCGTGGCCGGGAGGTAGTGCGAGTCGCCGTCGAACGTCGCCGTGTAGGTCGCCGTGGTCCTCGCCTGGTAGGTCGCGACCAACCGGCCGTTCCCGTCGACCGTGCCGGTGGCGAGCACCACCGTGCTGCCGCCGCTCGGGGTCGCGGTGATGGTCACCGTCCGGTTCGCGTATGTCGCACCCAGCGTCGCGGTGACAGTCACGGTCTTCTTGTCCCGCCCGCTGCCCCGCAGCGCGCTGACCGTGAGTGTGGTCGTGCGCTTGGCCACGTCGACGGTGACCTTCGGCGAGCTCGACGCCGCGTACGTCGCGTCGCCTGCCCACTCCGCGCGGTAGCCGCAGGAACCTGGCCAGGGGTAGTCGTCAGCCAGCGACCACCGCCCGTCCGCCGCCGTCACGGTGTTGCCGATGACCTCGGTCTCGATGCCCGGGGCCGACGAGCAGCCGCTGCGGGTCACGACGACCTCGCGGCCGCCGACCGCCGCGGTCCCCGCCGAGAGCGTCCCGCTCAGGCTGACCGGCGTACCGACCAGGACGGCCTTCGGTGACGCCGAGAGGGTCAGCGTGGTGGGTGCCGGCTGCGGTGCGGAGACCGTGATGGTGTCGCTCTGCGAGATCGCGGGATGGACGCCGGTGGCGTCGACCGACACGACGTACGTCGTCGTCGACCCTGCCGGCACACTGTCGGTGAACTTGGCCGAGCCGAACGCGTCCGTGACCAGGTCCGGCAGCGCCGTCGAGACGCCGTCCCCCTGCCGCCGGACGTGCACGGTGACGCCCGCCGGGCTGTCGTTGCCCGAGTAGCCGAGTCGGACCGTCCCGTAGACGTTGGCGCTCGCCGTCGACTGCTCGGTGAGCTCGAGCGTCAGCCCGGGGACCGTCGACCAGACCGTGACCGTGGTCTCCGTCGTCACCGGGCCGTGCTGAGCGTCACCGGCGAACGAGACCCGGTAGCGGAGGGACTCGACCGTCGAGGGCAGCGTGTCCTGGAAGACGTACGTCCCGTCGTCCCGGGTCTGCACCGCGGGAAGCGCCGACTCCACACCGCCGGCGATCCGGGTCACGGTGAGGGTCGCCGCCGGCAGTCCCTCACCGCCGGACGACAGCCAGCCCCCGACGCTCGTCGTCGTGCCCGAGTAGGCGGCGGACGGGTCCGCAGCAAGGGTGAGGTTGGTCGCCGTCGGCGCCTGCAGGCTGAGCTGTCGGACCGCAACGTTCTCGCCGTACACGTCGGTCGTCACGGCCCAGGTCGTCGACCCGTCGGCCGAGAGCGCCAACCCGCGGTCCGCGAGGTAGACCCCGTTGCCGAAGTCGACGGTGCGCAGTGGCTGCGAACCACCGGCGGCATAGAGGCGAACGTCCGGCTCGTACGCGGAGTCGGTGCCGGCTGCGACCACCGAGCCGTCCGCCGACCAGGCGACGGCGTTCGGGTAGGTGTCGCTCGGGTAGACGCCGGCGTTGCCCAGGTCCGGCGCGGTGTAGACGTTGTGCTGGTACGGCCAGCCGCTGGCCTGGACCACCAGGCTGCCGTCCGGGGAGGACGCGAGCTCGCGCAGGTTGCTGCCGGTGTCCCGTCGCGCGGTGACCTTCGCCGGGGCGGCGCCGGTCACCGAGTAGAGGTAGAGGGTGGTCGGGCTGAGCCCGCCGTCGCCGGCGTAGACCCGGCCGGCCGGGCCGGGCACCACGATCGGCTTGTAGAACGCGCCGGTCGTGTCGGTGCCGAGCACCGCTCCCGAGGTCGCGTCGACGGTGCCGATGCCGCCATAGGACCCGGAGCCGCCGTACGTGTTGCACGAGTAGCCGTACACGACCCGGTCGCCCACCACGGTCACGTCGCCGGGGCAGGTGCCGGCCGGCAGCGCGACGGTCTGCGCGACGTCGAGGGTCGCGGTGTCCACCCGGGCTAGGGCGTCGCCCGTCGCCAGCGCCACCCAGAGCGAGGACCCGTCCGGCGTCAGGGCCATTCCGGTCGCGCCGGGCAGCCCGGTGACCGTGCCGGTGCGGTTGCCGTCGAGGTCGGTGACCGTCACGGCGCTGCCCGACCGGCCCGGTGACAGGAAGAGCTGACCGTGCGCGGGGTCTGCGACGATCCGCGCGAACGAGTCCATCGCCAGCGATCTCGGGACGGTGTCTGCGGTGGCCGGCCACGCGGCCGGCAGCATCGACCCGGCCGCCACGACGACAGCGAGCATGCGTGACGAAACCCTCATCAGTCCCCCCTCGGCGAAGTGCGGTCACAGGGTCCCGGACCCGGTCCGCGCCGGACCATCCTCCGTGCGGATGATCATGAGGGCCGACTTGTCCGTTCTGTGGCGGTCTGCCGCTGTCCCGGCGTAGGACCCCTCACTCGGCCCGCGACCGGACGACGGCACCGTCGCGGTCGACTGCCAGCACGACGACGAAGGTCACCGCTGCCGCGGTGAGCACCGCCGGCCAGGCACCGATGGCCCGGGCCAGCAGGTGCGAGCCGGCGAAGGCGAGCAGGAAGGTGGCGGCGAGCCCGGCCGTGCGCCCCCAGCCGAGCCTGCTGCGCCACCGGGCGACGCAGACCCCGAGGCCGGCCAGCAGCACGATCCCGCCGAGGGCGCGCACCCCGCTGGTCTCCGCCACGAGGAAACCGAGCACGAGCGCTAGGGCAGCGACCGGGGCCGTCCAGACCGTCATGCCGCCACCGTACGAAATGTCACCGACCGCCCCCATCATCGGCGGCCGAGGGTGAGCTGGCGGCGGTGGTGCTCGAAGTGCTGCGTCCCGTACCGATACAGGTCCGCCACCGTCATGACGGGCCGGAAGTAGGGGTCCCAGGTGGTCGGGAACGGCATGCCGCGCCGCAGGTCCGTGTCCGACGCGTGCTCGAGCGACGTGCGCAACGCCGCGATCGTGCGGTCGCACAGCGGACCCATCCGGGCGTGGTCGAACACGAGCGCCGCGGCGCAGGACCCCAGGTAGTTGACCAGGTGGAACGGTCGTCGGCCCGAGTCCAGCAGGGCGGCGAACCCTCGGCCCACTGCGGGCGGCAGTCGGGAGACGAGACGCACCAGGTGCAGCAGCACGCGGACGATGAGATAGCCGAAGACCATGTGGAAGAGCAGCTGCTCGTTCGTCCACCGGGTGCCGTCACTGCCCCGGCGCAGGTCCGCAGCATCAGCATGGGCCAGCAGCTCGTGCAGGCGCAGCCGGGCTGCCTCCAGCTCGTCGTCGATGGCTTTGCGATCCACCCCCCCACGATGGCACCGCCGGCCGGACCGGGAAGCGCGCAGGCCGTGCTCAGGTCAAGGTGACCCGCTCGTCGCCACACTCGACGACGTCGCCCGGCTGCAGCTGCCGGCCGCGGCGTGTCTCGGGTTCGCCGTTGACCCGCACGGCGCCGGTTTCCAGGAGCTCGCGGGCCGCGCCGCCCGACTCGATCAGGTTGGCCAGCTTCAGCAACTGACCGAGCCGGATGCCCCGGTCGCCGACCGACACCTCGGTCACGGCTGCCTCCTACCCTCGGACCTTGGCGTTCGTCGGGTCGTACAGCGGGCGCAGCGACGCGCGTGCCGGATAGAGCCGGCCGGCGATGTCGACCTCCCAGTCGGCGCCGTCCAGCCAGGCCGTGTCGACCGGCTCGCCGCCGTCGACCATCGCCAGCCCGACTGCGCCGCCGAGAGTGTGCCCATACGAGGCGGCGCGGACGTACCCGACGGGCTTGCCGTCCCGCAGCACCGGCTCGGCGTGGTACATCAGCGGCTCCGGGTCGGTGACAAGAACCTGCACGAGCCGGCGGGTGAGCGGGCCCTCGGCCTTCTTGCGTTCGACCGCGTCGCGCCCGATGAAGTCGTATGACAGGTCGACCGCGAACCCGAGCCCGGCCTCGAGCACCGAGTCGGTGTTGTCGATGTCGTGGCCGTAGTCGCGGTAGCCCTTCTCCATCCGCAGCGACGCCAGCGCCTTCAGCCCGGCGTGGGTCAGCCCGACGGACTCCCCCGCGGCGACCAGGCGGTCGTACACGTGCGTCGCCTGCTCGACGGGGATGTAGAGCTCGTAGCCCAGCTCGCCGAGGTAGGTGATGCGCACGCAGAGCACCCGGGCGAAGCCGATGTCGATCGAGCGGGCGGTGCGGAACGGGAACGCCTCGTTCGACAGGTCCACCGAGGTCAGCGCCTGCAGCAGCTCGCGCGACCGCGGTCCCTGGACGTTGAGCTGGGCGAAGCCGGA
>DASVBQ010000185.1:0-4051 GCA_036375795.1 Actinomycetes bacterium | reverse complement strand
GGCCGGTCCAGGCCGAGGGCCAGCGCCTTGGCCGCCGCGACGCCGACCAGCAGGGCGCCGGCCAGGCCCGGGCCGCTGGTGACCGCGACCGCGTCGACGTCGCCGAGGCGGACGCCCGCCTCCGCGCAGGCCCGCTCGATCATCGGGACCATCGCCTCCAGGTGCGCGCGGCTGGCTACCTCCGGCACCACGCCGCCGAACCGGGCGTGCTCGTCCACGCTGGACGCGACGGCGTCGGCGAGCAGGGTGTGCCCCCGGACGAGGCCCACTCCGGTCTCGTCGCAGGACGTCTCGATGCCGAGGACCAGCGGCTCCGGACCGGTCACCACCCGACCACCCCCCGCCAGGAGCGACCTTCTGGCGCGGCCACGCCGGCGTGTCGCGGGACACGGTCGCTCGGCGGCGCTGCGGGGCTGCCTGGGACCGGTGCACCCCAGGGCATCAGCGGGCCGCCTCGACCGCGGCGGCGATGGCCTCCGCGAAACGGGCCGCTGCCCGGGCGCCGGAGGCGCCGTCGTACACGAGGAACATGGACGGCTCGGTGAGCTCCAGCTCCAGCACCACCGGGGTCGAGTCGTGGCCGGGCACCAGGTCGACCCGGGCATACACCAGGTCCTCGCGGGCCACCGGCGAGACGGCGGCGAGCGCGTCGAGCACCCGCTCGCCGGTCTCCCGCTCCACCGCGGTCGGCTCGCGCGGCAGGATCTCCTCCTCCTTGTACGCGCCCTCGACCGGTGCCATGGCCGCCGTCAGCAGGGGGCCCTTGCGGATGGCGTGGCTCAGCTCGCCGCCGAAGTAGAGCAGCGCCGTCTCGCCGGCGATGTCGACCTCGTGCAGGTACGGCTGCACCATGACGGTGCGCCCGGCGGCCAGCAGGTCGGCCGCGTGCGCCACGGCCAGCTCGTCATGGTCACCGGCGACGTAGCGGTTGGTGTCCCTCGACCCCGCCGAGATGGCCGGCTTCACGACGTACTCGCCCTGCGCGGGCGCGGCGAACCTGTCGCCGGGCTCGAGCCAGTCGGTGGGCACGACCGGGAGGCCGGACTCGGCGAGCGCGCGCAGGTAGGTCTTGTCGGTGTTCCACGCGAGGACGTCGGCGGAGTTGGCCAGGCGGGTCACGGCCGCCACCCGCCGCGCCCAGGCGACGAAGTCGTCACGGCGGTGCTGGTAGTCCCAGGTGCAGCGCACGACCACGAGGTCGTACGTCGACCAGTCGACGTCCGGGTCGGTCCAGACGGCGGGCTCGGCCGCCAGCCCCAGCCGTGACAGGGCCTCGACCAGCACCGGGCCGTCCTCGTCGAGGTCGGGGAACTCGGCAGCGGTGGCGAGAGCGATGCGTGTCGTCACCGGCCCAACGTTAGATGCGGCGGCGGAGGACGTACGCGTCGGTGCCGCCCGGCCGGTAGTAGCCCCGCCGCACCCCGATGCGCTCGAAGCCATGCCGGGCGTAGAGCGCCTGCGCGGCGGTGTTCTCGGCGCGGACCTCGAGCAGCACCTCGCCGGCACCGCGCCGGCGGGCCTCGTCCAGCAGTGCCTCGAGCAGCACGCCGCCCAGCCCGCGCCCCTGCCGGCTCCGCGCCACCGCCAGCGTCTGCACGTCCGCCTGGTGGCCGGTGACGACCAGACCGGCGTAGCCGACTATCTCCCCGTCGTCCTCGGCGACCAGGTAGTGCCGGGTCGCCGGAACGTGCGCGAGCTCGGACCAGAACGCCTCCACCGACCAGGGATCCGGGAAGACGTCGGCCTCGATCCGGTGCACCGCCTCGACGTCCCACCACCGCATCCGGCGCAGCGCCGGCCGGCGCTGCTGCGTCGGCTGGCGCTCCTGCGCCGGCTGGCGCTGCTGCGTCGGCTCGCTCACAGCACCGGCTTGCGTGCGCCGGGCTCGACCGCGTCCGGCCGCCGCAGGTAGATCGGCTCGGGCGGGAGCAGCGGCAGCCCCCGAGCGACCCAGACCGCGAGCCACGCGGCCGACGGGTGCTCAGGTCCGCGTGCGCCGGGGAAGTCGGCCGCGTACATCACGGCACCGGCACCGACCGCCGGACCAGGCCACGCCGCGCTCGCCGGGCGTTCGACGTGTGGGCCGTCGACCCGCCGCAGCCCGCCTGCCGTCGTGTAGGCGGCCCAGTGGACCTCCTTGCGGCGGGCGTCGGTGACGACCCGGAACTCCCCGTCGAGGCCGGCGTCCGCGGCCTGCAGCGCCAGCGCGTCGAGGGTGCACACGCCCTCGACCGGGACGCCCAGCGTGACGCCGAGCGTTAGCGCGGTCACCAGGCCGACCCGCAACCCGGTGAACGGTCCGGGCCCCACGCCGACCGCGACCTCGGTCAGCTCGCGCCGGTCGACCCCTGCCTCCGCCAGCACGTCGTTGATCGCCGGTGCGAGCAGCTCGCCGTGCCGGCGCGCATCGACGGTGGACCGCTGCGCGAGGATCCGTTCGCCATCGGCGACGGCGACCGTGACCACGGCGGTCGCGGTGTCGAGGGCGAGCAGCACGGCGGCAAGGTTAGGCGGTCCTGCCGGGAGCGCCGCCACGCACCATGCTGTGGACAGCGAATCCGTTGTCCACAAAGGGTTTCCGGGTCCGCTTTGTGTCTTGGGTCGGGGATAGCCTTCGAACATGCATTCGACCACCGCGATCGACCCCGACGCGCTGCTCGCGCCTGTCGGCGCCGCGGTGGACGAGCTGGCGGTTCTGGCCGCAGAGGGCCGCGTGCGGGACCTGTCGCACGACCAGCTGTCCGCGCTGGTGGCCGGTGTGCGGCGGGAGCAGGCCCGGCTGGAGGCTGTGCTGCTCACCGCCGTCGGGGAGGTCGACGCCCGTGGCTCGCACGTCCATGACGGCGCCCTGACGTCGGGCGCGTGGCTGCGGATGCGCACCAACGCCACACCGCACGAGGCGACCGGCACGGTGCGTACCGCCCGCGTGCTGCGCAGCGGTGTCCTGCCGGAGACCGCCGCGGCGCTGGCAGCCGGCGACATCTCGCCCCAGCACGCTCGGGTGATCACCAGCGGGGTCGCCGACGCCCCTGCTGCGGCTGTGGCGCTGATCGAGCGCGAAGCTGTCGAGGCGGCCCGCTCGGCCGACGTCCGCGCCGCGGCGGGGCTGATGAAGGCCTTCCAGCACGCGCTGGACCCCGACGACGCCGACGCCGCGGCGGTGCGCCGCTACGAGCGGGCCGGGATCACCCTCACTCCGACCCTGGACGGCAGCCTGGCCATCACCGGCACCGCCGACGAGGTCTCGGGTGCCACTCTGGCCACGGCCGTCGACGCCGCCTCCCCGCTGCTGCCCGGCGACCGGCGCACCGCGGCACGGCGTCGGCTCGACGGGCTCGTGGCGATCTGCCGCCGGTACCTCGCCTCCCCGGATGCCCCACGCACCGGCCGGGTCGGGCACCCGCACGTGATCGTCACCGTCGACGCCCACACCCTCGCGGCGGACGCGTCCGCGGCCGCGCCGGGCCGCGCGGCGCCGGACGGATCACCGAAGGGATCATCGAACGCGTCGATGAGCGGCTCGCCGGGCGCGACGCTGTCCTGGATCGGACGGATCGCCGGGTCGACCGCCCGCCGGCTCGGCTGCAGCTCGCTCGCCACCATCGTCGCCATCGGCCCGGACGGCCGGGTCGTCGAGGCCGGCAGCCAGCGGCGGTTCTTCACCGCCGCGCAGCGCCGGGCCATCATCGCCCGCGACGGCGACCGCTGCTGCGCCCCGTACTGCGACCGGCCCATCACCTGGGCGGACGGCCATCACCTCATCCCGGTCGAGCAGCGCGGTCCCACCACCGTCGACAACGGCGCCCTGCCCTGCGAAGGGCACCACCTGCTCGTCCACGAGGGCCACTGGCGGCTCGAACGGCTGCCCGACGGTCGCTACCTGCTCCGACATCGCGACGGCAGGGTGATCGGCCCCGAAGCCCATCCGCCGGGCCACAACCGTCCACCGCCGAACCGGCACACGTAGTGGTCAGCCGATGAGTGGTCAGCCGATGAGTGGTCAGCCGGCTGGTGGTCAGCCGGCGGGAGCCGGTTCCAGAGCGGCGGCGAG
>DASVBQ010000181.1:0-7001 GCA_036375795.1 Actinomycetes bacterium | reverse complement strand
TCCAGGTCGGCAGGAATCTACTCCCGCCGTGCGCCGCCGGGAACCCCTGTCAACGGCTCGGGAACTCGCGGCTTGGCGCGGTCTCGAGGACGGTCAGTCGAAGAGCTCCTCGAAGAAGGACTTGCGCTTCTTCGGCTTGTGGCCGTACCCGTGGCCGCCGTACTGCTGGGACCCACCGCCGTACGCCGGCTGCTGGTACTGCTGCGCCGGGGGTGGCGGCGCGGCCGCCGGCCGGTCGTCCGCGTGGAAGCGGGTGTCCGCGTCGATCAGCCGCTCGAGCTCGCCGCGGTCGAGGAAGATGCCGCGGCACTCAGAGCACTGGTCGACGGTGACCCCGGAACGCTCGTAGCTGCGCATCGGCGCGTGGCACTTGGGACAGGTCAGCTCCATGCCAGACCCGACGACCCAACCGGCGGGCAGGTTCCCGATCGGCCGGCCGGTCCACTCACCGAGCAGCCGGGCCGCCAGGCACCGGGCCGCCGCGGACGCGCCCCACAGGTCGCCGGCCGTCCCCCCGGGAGAAGTGGGACTGGTCGGTCGCGGGGGTCAGAGGTTGCCGCGGCGCTCCTGCTCGCGCTCGATCGCCTCGAACAGCGCCTTGAAGTTGCCCTTGCCGAAGCCGAGCGAACCGTGGCGCTCGATCAGCTCGAAGAACACGGTCGGGCGGTCGCCGATCGGCCGGGTGAAGATCTGCAGCAGGTAGCCGTCCTCGTCGCGGTCGACGAGGATGCCGCGCTGCTGCAGCTCCTCGATCGGGACCCGCACCTTCCCGATACGGGCCCGCAGCTCCGGGTCCTCGTAGTAGGAGTCCGGCGTCGAGAGGAACTCGACTCCCTCGGCGCGCATCGCGTCGACGGTGCGCAGGATGTCGTTCGTGGCCAGCGCGAGATGCTGCGCCCCAGGGCCCTTGTAGAACTCGAGGAACTCGTCGATCTGGCTCTTCTTCTTGGCGATCGCCGGCTCGTTGAGCGGGAACTTCACCCGGTGGTTGCCGTTCGCGACGACCTTGGACATCAGCGCTGAGTAGTCGGTCGCGATGTCGTCGCCGATGAACTCCGCCATGTTCACGAAGCCCATGACCTTGTTGTAGAAGCCGACCCACTCGTCCATGTGGCCGAGCTCGACGTTGCCGACGACGTGGTCGAGCGCCTGGAAGAGCCGCTTCGGTGAGCCCTCGCGCTTGGCGTAGGTCGACGTCCGCTCGACGTAGCCGGGCAGGTAGACGCCGTCGTATCGCGAGCGGTCGACCAGCGAGTGCACGGTCTCGCCGTACGCCGCGATGGCTGCCGTGCGCACGGTGCCGTGCTCGTCGCTGAGGTCGTGGGGCTCCTCGACGACCCGGGCGCCCTGGCTGCGGGCGTGCGCGATGCACTTGTCGACATCGGGCACCTCGAGCGCGATGTCGACGACACCGTCGCCGTGGGCCCGGTGGTGGTCGAGCAGCGGGCTGTCCGGGGCGACACCGCCCTTGATGACGAACCGGGCGGAGCCGCTCTTGAGCACGAACGCCTTGTGGTCGCGGTTGCCGGTCTCGGGGCCGGAGTAGCCGATCAGCTCCATGCCGAACGCGGACTGGTAGAAGTGCGCGGTCTGGGTGGCGTTGCCGACGACGAAGACGACGGCGTCCCAACCGGTCACCGGGAACGGGTCGGCCGCGCCGTCGTACTCGACGAGGCCGACCAGCTGCTTCAGCTGCTCCGGCGACAGCTCCGCGGCACGCTCCGCGTCGGTCAGGGCAGGGATGGCAGAAGGCGCATCGGTCGTCATGTGCCGATAGAACTAGCCCGGCGACACCTTGCGCAACATCTGGCATTCTGGCTGGGCAAGTTGTCCACTCCGGGTCCGACATGAGTGAGCGAGGTGTGCACAGTGACCATCGACTCGCTGGACCGGCGGATCGTCGAGGTATTCACCGCCGAGCCTCGTGTGGGCGTGCTGGAGTGCTCCCGCCGCCTCGGCGTGGCTCGGGGCACCGTTCAGGCGCGCCTGGACCGGATGGTCCGCGACGGCGTGATCCGTGGCTGGGGTCCCGAGCTGGAGCCGGAGGCGCTGGGCTACCCGGTGACGGCCTTCGTGACCCTCGAGATCCGCCAGCACCACCCTCGACGCGCCGCGCACGACGCGGTCGCCGAGCACCTCGCGGCCATCCCCGAGGTGCTCGAGGCCCACACGACGACCGGGGCCGGCGACGTGCTCGCCCGGATCGTCGCGCGGTCCAACGCCGACCTGCAGCGGGTGATCGACCGGGTGGTGTCGTCCGAGAGCGTGGTGCGGGCCTCGACGGTCATCGCCCTCGACACCCAGATCCCGCACCGGGCCCTCCCCCTGCTGAGAGAGGCGGCAGGTGACTAGCCCGGGCCCGCTGTGGCGGCGGCGGGCGGTCCGTGGCCGGGTGGAAGCCGCGACACGGGCAAAGTCGCCGCAAACGTCCACGCCGAGGCGAGGAGATGCAGGCACCATTCACAGGTGCACCGCAACCGTTCCGCTCGCGCCACCGTCGCCGTCCTGGCCCTCGCCGTTGCGGGGGCGCTCGCTCCCGCGACGGGAGCAGTCGCCGACGAGATGCCCCTGTCCGTCACCGACCAGGCGGCGCACGACCGGCTGACGGCACGCTCGACCGCACCTCGGCTCGGCGACGACCTTGCCGGCGTGGTCGTCGACGCGGAGACCGGGCAGGAGATCTGGTCGCACCACGCGGTCGAGCGACAGATCCCGGCCTCGACCGTCAAGCTGGTCACCGCCGTCAACGCCCTGCAGGCATTCGGGCCTTCCCACCGCTTCGTCACCCGGGTGATGACGGGCGCGACGACCCGCCGCGTCGTCCTCGTCGGCGGCGGCGACCCGTCGCTGTCGCGGGGCGACCTGCGTCTCCTGGCCCGGCAGACGGTCGCAACCGTGACCGCGCAGGGCCTCCGACGGGTTCGTGTGGACGTCGACGACACGCTGTTCCCTGCCCCCACGCTCGCCCGCGGCTGGAAGTCGAGCTACGTCACGGCCGACGTCTCCCCCGTCCGGGCCCTGGTCGTCGACCAGCACCGCCGCTGGGACACCTCCTTGGACGCCGGACTGGTGTTCGCGCGGATCCTCGAGCGCAAGGGCCTGCAGGTCCGTTCCGTCACCCGGCGGGCTCGCCCGGCCGAGTCGACAGTGATCGCCGAGTCCGCCGGGGACGACCTGGCGACGCAGGTCGGCTACATGCTCCGGACGAGCGACAACGACGTCGCCGAGGGCCTGCACCGACTCGTCGCGCTGCAGACCGGCTACCCCGCGACCTGGGACGGCGCCGCAGCGGCCCAGGTGGCGGTGCTGGCCGGCCTGGGCGTGACGCTGAGCCCAGGGAGCATCCACGACGGCAGCGGGCTGTCGCGCGCCGACCGGCTCCGCCCGAGCGAGGTCGTCGCCGTGCTGCGCACGGCCTTCGACCCGGCCCACCCCAACCTCGCGTCCGTGCGGCACGGCGCGCTGGCGGTGGCCGGCGTCAGCGGCACGCTCGCGCCGGACTACCTGCGCTACGTGACATCGCCCACCCGCTGCGCGGCGGGGCTGATCGAGGCGAAGACCGGCTCGCTGAGCGGGGTCATCGCACTCAGCGGGCTCGCCATCGGCGCGGACGGGCGGGTCAAGCTGTTCTCGTTCCTGCTCAACCGGGTGCCGTCGACGCTCACCACCCGCCGGGCGGTGGACCGACTGGCCACCACGGTCACCGGTTGCTGGTGAGCCGTGCGGCGGGCGATGGCGGTGCGCCCCGCCTAATATGGTGACGCCCGATGTGAGCGGTCCAGAGTCCGGCCGCCGCGTCTGTCCCCGCCCCTGAAGGACCCGCTGCATGGATCTCGACCTGTCGACGAGCGAGCTCGGAGGCCGTGCCGTCGTCTCCGTCGATGGCGAAGTGGACCTCGAGACGGCCCCCCAGCTCGGTGACCACGCCCTGAACGCGCTGCGCACCGTCTCGCCGCACCTCGTCCTGGACCTCACCAAGGTCTCGTTCATGGACTCCACCGGACTCAAGGTGCTGCTGACCATCCAGCGCAGGGCCGAGCTGGCGGGCGGCTCCTTCGCGGTCGCCGGGTCCTCCCGCTCGGTGCGCAAGGTCCTCGCCCTGACCGGGCTGGACCAGACCATCCGGCTGTGCGACTCCGTCGCGGACGTCGAGGAGATCGCGCCGGCGAGCGGCGCCGCCGGCCCGGCCTGACACGGGCGGCTACCGCCGCCGCACCGCCCACTCCCGGAGCAGGTCGATCCGCGCCTGGAGCTGCTCGGCGCTCGCCTGAGCAGCGAGCGGCCCGCCGCAGGCCTGGCGCAGCTCGGTGTGCACCGCGCCGTGCGGGACCCCGGTCCGCTGGTGCCAGGCGCCGACCAGCACGTTGAGCTCCTTGCGCAACGCGGGGATCGCCCGGTGCGTCGCCGCGTCCCGCTCCGCCGCGGCCTGCCGCGCGGCGGCCTTGCCGCTCACCCTGCCCGCGTGCGCACTCTGCCGGGCGCGCAGCAGCGTCGCCACCTGGTCCGGCTCCAGCAGGCCCGGCAGGCCGAGGTAGTCGGCCTCCTCGTCGGACCCCACCGCGGCCTGCATGCCGAACTCGCCGCCGTCGAAGAGCACCCGGTCGAACCGGGCCTCCGCCTCCAGCGCCTCGAAGGACAGCTCCTCCGACCCCGGCTCGGGCTGCGCGCGGTTGGCGGCGGCCAGGAGCGCGTCCTCGAGCGCGAACAGGTCCCCCTCGTCGCCGTCAGCGGGGCGCCGGTCGAGGACGTGGTCGCGCTCGACCTCCATCTCCGCGGCGTGCTGCAGCAGGAGCGGTACCGACGGCAGGAACACCGACGCCGTCTCGCCGCGGCGCCGGGCCCGGACGAACCGCCCCACGGCCTGGGAGAAGAACAGCGGCGTCGCGGTGGACGTGGCGTAGACGCCCACCGCCAGCCGCGGCACGTCGACACCTTCCGACACCATGCGGACGGCGACCATCCATCGGGTCGTCGAGGCGGCGAACTCCTCGATCCGGGCGCTGGCGCCCGCCTCGTCGGACAGCACCACCGTGGGCGCCTCGCCGGTGATGCGGTGCAGCTGTGCGGCGTACGCCCGGGCCGAGAGGTGGTCGGTCGCGATGACCAGACCACCGGCGTCGGGGACGTGGCGACGGACCTCGGTCAGCCTGCGGTCCGCGGCGGCGAGCACCTGCGGGATCCAGTTGCCCTGCGGGTCGAGCGCGGTGCGCCAGGCCTGCGCGGTGACGTCCTTGGTCAGCGGCTCGCCCAGCGTGGCGCTGACCTCGTCACCGGCCCGGGTCCGCCACCGCATCTCCCCGGAGTACGAGAGGAAGATGACCGGCCGGACCACGCCGTCGGCCAGCGCCCGGCCGTAGCCGTACGCGTAGTCCGCGGCCGAGCGGCGGACCCCGTCGGGCCCCGGGGCGTACGACACGAACGGGATCGGCGAGGTGTCGGAGCGGAACGGCGTCCCGGTCAGCGCCAGCCGCCGCGTCGCCGGCTCGAAAGCCTCCCGGACGGCGTCGCCCCAGGACAGCGCGTCGCCGCCGTGGTGGATCTCGTCGAGGATCACGAGAGTGCGTCGGGCCTCGGTGCGCCGACGGTGCAGCAGCGGGTGGGCGGCCACCTGGGCATAGGTGACGGCCACTCCCGTGTAGTCCCGCGACGCCGCGCCCTGGCCGTTGCGGAAGGTCGGGTCGAGCGTGATCCCCACCCGGTCCGCCGCGTCGGCCCACTGGTGCTTGAGATGCTCGGTGGGCGCCACCACCGTGACGGCTTCCACGGCGCGGCGCTCGAGCAGCTCGCTCGCGACGCGCAGCGCGAAGGTCGTCTTGCCCGCACCCGGGGTGGCCACGGCCAGGAAGTCCCTCGCTGCCGTCCCCTCCCGGGAGAGGTAGGCGTCGAGGGCCTCCTGCTGCCAGGAACGCAGGGCTCTGGCGGTGCCCCAGGGGGCACGCATCGGGAAGGCGGGAGAGAGGTGGGAGGCGGCGCTGGTACTCATCGGTCCGGCGAGGCTAACGAGGTCCGCGCGACGACATGCCGACCTCTGGTGATGCTCGGCGAAACCGCGCCGACGTGTTATCGCGTGTCGGACGACATCGCGGCCAGTCGCACCCGCGGCGCGATCACGGCGCCGGCCACCGCCACCGCGGCCATCAGCGCGTCGATGACCAGGAAGGTCGTCGCGCCGTGCCGACCCTCCGCGCCCAGCCCGGCGAGGACCGCCCCCGCGGCGCCGATCAGCACGATCGACCCCAACGCGTCGCTGACCTGCAGCGCGGACGAGTTGGCCCCCTGCTCGTGCGGGGGCGAGAGCTCGAGCACCAGCACGCTCAGCGAGGTCAGGCCGAGCCCCATGCCGAGGCCGGCGAGCGCCCAGCCCACCGCCGCGGTCACGACGGGCACGTCGTGCTGGGTGGCCGCCGCGGCGAGCGCGATCCCGGCGAGCACCA
Source organism: Actinomycetes bacterium (assembly GCA_036375795.1). GTDB lineage: Bacteria > Actinomycetota > Actinomycetes > JACCUZ01 > JACCUZ01 > DASVBQ01. Next base: position 567 of record DASVBQ010000181.1, on the reverse strand, counting down.
ACAGGAAGCCGGCGGTCAGGAGCCAGGACCGCCCGACCCGCAGGCCCGGCCGGCCCTGCAGCCACGCCCCCAGCGACCAGGTGAGCGCGGCCCCGGTCAGCGACGCACCCGCCAACGTGGTCGCCAGCGAGCGCTGCTCGACCAGCATCAGCGGCAGGAACGTCTCCGCGCCGAAGAAGGCGCCGGCCAGGAAACCACGCAGCACGACGACCGTCGGCAGCCCACGGCCGAGCCGGAACGACCCCCGCGGCAGCAGGCGCGGGACACCCACGGCCAGCAGGGACAGCGCGACGACCAGGAGCAGGACGGCAGGGACCGTACGCTCCGACAGCAGCTGTCCCGCGTACTGCAGGAGGCCGGCGCCCAGGGCCGCGATGGCTGCCGGGCCCAGTCGGCTGCGCCGCGGCGGGAGCGCCTCCGGGCCACCGCGCTGCGCGCGTTCCACGGGACCGTCGAGACCGCGCAGGTGCGGCCGGACCAGCAGGACCGCGCCGAGCAGCAGGGGCAGGACGCCGAGGAACACCCAGCGCCACGAGAGGTGGTCGGCGAGCAGGCCGGCGACCGGCG
>DASVBQ010000032.1:0-3766 GCA_036375795.1 Actinomycetes bacterium | reverse complement strand
GCGTGGCCCGGACCAGGATCCGGCGGAGTCGCAGCTGGTTGTGCCACTGGTTGTCGGTGAAGTCGTAGACACCTGACAGACCGTCACCGAAGTCGACCGTGGCGATCGTCGTCGTGGCCGGCTTCGGGTCCGGGTCGTCGGTCCAGCCGTCGCGGGTCAATGGGTCGACCAGCGGCGCGGTCGTCCTCGTCGCCTGCACGGTCACCGCACCTCGACCGGCGCCGAGCAGCCCTCTCATGAGCGACACCGCGTGGTACTGGTGCGTCGAGGAGACCTGCACCTGCGTGGGTACGCCGATCACGCCCGAGCGCACCAGCGCTGCCCGCGCGGCGTGCGACGGCATCAGGAGGTACTGCTCGGCAACCTGCACGAGGCCCGACCCGCCGACGTCTGCCCACAGGGCTCGCAGGCCGTCGAGGTCTGGTGCGGGCGGTGTCTCCGAGAGCACCGGCGTTCCCCGCGCCACGACCTGACCGATCACGGACGGTGTGGACGGCCACGGGACCGCGGTCACCACGAAGTCCGGGCGCGCGCTCGCCAGGGCGACCTCGATCGAGTCGAACGTCGGCACGGCCAGCGACCGACGGGACCGCACGACCGCTCCGGCACAGGTGAGGTCGGGCAACGACCGCGCCACGCGCCAGTAGAACTCTGCCCGCCAGCCGGCTCCCACCGTCACGAACGAGGTCATCGGGAGCCCCGGTCCGGGTGGAAGTCGACGAAGACGGCCTCGGCGATCATCGTGCACATCGTTGCAGCCTGCGAGGCGTCAGTGCAGCGACCTGATCCTCCGATGAGAACCGACGCGTCATGCGGTCCTACCTGGAGAATCAGGCACCGAGAGGATGGACCGATGGCGAGCACGGGCGAGGCGGACAGGCGATGACCACACCAACCGAGCCGGGACCTGTGCGTTCCGGGTACGCGCCGGTGAACGGCCTGCGCATGTACTACGAGGTCCACGGCACAGGAGCGCCGCTCGTGCTGCTGCATGGGGCTTTCTCCGCGATCGGCACCTCCTTCCAGAAGCTGCTGCCGGAGCTGGCCAGGTCCCGGCAGGTGATCGCCTTGGAGATGCAGGCGCACGGTCGCACGGCGGACATCGATCGCCCGTTGTCCCTGGAGCAGATGGCTGACGACACGGTCGCGGCGCTCGAGTACCTGGGCATCGAGCAGGCCGACTTCTTCGGGTACAGCATGGGCGCGGGCGTCGCCCTGCACGTCGTCATCCGGCACCCCGACGTGGTGCGCAAGCTCGTGCTCGCCTCGGTCACCTACCAGCTCAGTGGCGTGCACCCGGGCCTCATGGACGGCCTGGCGGAGATGAGACCCGAGATGATGTACGGGACGCCGTGGCACGAGGAGTACACCCGGATAGCACCGAACCCGGAGGACTTCGTCACCCTGTTCGACAAGAAGACGCAGATGGACCGGGGGATCAAGGACCTGTCCCCCGAGGTCATCGCGGCGATCGAGGCGCCGACCCTGCTCGTCCTCGGGGACTCCGACCTGGTCCGCCCCGAGCATGCCGTCGAGATGTTCCGCCTGCTCGGGGGAGGCGTCTTCGGCGACACACCCGCCGGGCTCCCGAGGTCTGCGCTGGCCATCCTCCCGGGCACCTCGCACGTGACGCTCGTGGATCGGGCCGACCTGCTCCTACCGATCATCTCGTCGTTCCTCGACGCCCCTCTGCCCGAGGCCCGGTGACGGACATCACCCGTCAGCCGGCCATCTTCTTTCCGAGGTTCTCGTCCAGCGCGGCGAGGAAGTCCTCGGTGTTGAGGTAGGGCTGGTCCTGCGACACCAGCAGGGCGAGGTCCTTGGTCATCTGACCGGACTCGACCGTCTCGACGCAGACCTGCTCGAGCTTCTCGGCGAAGTCGACGACCTCAGGCGTGTTGTCCAGCTTGCCGCGGTGCTCCAGGCCCCGCGTCCACGCGAAGATCGACGCGATCGGGTTGGTCGACGTCGGCTTGCCCTGCTGGTGCTGGCGGTAGTGCCGGGTCACGGTGCCGTGCGCCGCCTCGGCCTCGACCTTGCCGTCCGGAGTCATAAGCACCGACGTCATGAGCCCGAGCGAGCCGAAGCCCTGCGCGACCGTGTCGGACTGGACGTCGCCGTCGTAGTTCTTGCAGGCCCAGACGTAGCCGCCCTCCCACTTCAGCGCTGCCGCGACCATGTCGTCGATCAGCCGGTGCTCGTAGGTGATCCCGGCCTTGTCGAACTGCTCCTTGTACTCGGAGTCGAAGACCTCCTGGAACAGGTCCTTGAAGCGGCCGTCGTACGCCTTGAGGATCGTGTTCTTCGTCGACAGGTAGACGGGGAACCCGCGCTCCAGGCCGTAGCGGAACGAGGCCCGCGCGAAGTCGCGGATCGAGTCGTCGTAGTTGTACATCCCCATCGCGACGCCGCCGCCGGGGAAGTCGGCGACCTCGAACTCCATCGGCTCGCCACCGTCAGTGGGCGTGTAGGTCATGGTCACCTTGCCGGGACCCGGCACGACGAAGTCCGTGGCCTTGTACTGGTCGCCGTGGGCGTGACGGCCGATGACGATCGGCTTGGTCCAGCCAGGCACCAGCCGCGGGATGTTCGAGATGACGATCGGCTCGCGGAAGATGACGCCGCCGAGGATGTTGCGGATCGTGCCGTTCGGCGACCGCCACATCTTCTTCAGGCCGAACTCCTCGACCCGGGCTTCGTCCGGCGTGATCGTGGCGCACTTGACGCCGACGCCGTACTCCTTGATGGCGTTCGCCGCGTCGACCGTCACCTGGTCGTCGGTGGCGTCACGGTGCTCGATGCCGAGGTCGTAGTACTTCAGGTCGATGTCGAGGTACGGGTGGATCAGCCGGTCCTTGATGAACGCCCAGATGATCCGCGTCATCTCGTCGCCGTCGAGCTCGACGACCGGGTTCTGCACCTTGATCTTGGCCACGGGGGTTGCTCCTCGAGATCGGGGATGACGCCGTCGGTGGCGCCGGAGGGACGGTGGTCGGTCGAGCGCCTAGATGAGGCCGAGGCCCTTCACGGCGTCGCGCTCCTCGGTGAGCTCCTGCACCGAGGCGTCGATGCGGGCGCGGGAGAACTCGCTGACCTCCAGGCCCTGCACGACCTCCCAGCGGCCGTCGCGCGAGGTCACCGGGAAGGACGAGATGAGGCCCTCGGGCACGTCGTAGGACCCGTCGGAGACGATCGCCGCCGACGTCCAGTCACCCTCAGGCGTGCCGTTGACCCAGTCGAAGACGTGGTCGATCGCGGCGTTGGCTGCCGACGCAGCCGACGACGCGCCGCGCGCGTCGATGATCGCGGCACCGCGCTTGGCCACCGTGGGGATGAAGTCGTTCTCCAGCCAGGCCTGGTCGGACACCAGCTCGGCGGCGTTCTTCCCGCCGACCTCCGCGTGGAAGATGTCCGGGTACTGCGTCGCCGAGTGGTTGCCCCAGATCGTCAGGCGGCGGATCTCGGTGACCGGTGCGCCAGTCTTCTTCGACAGCTGGGTCAGCGCCCGATTGTGGTCGAGCCGGGTCATGGCGGTGAACCGGTCCTTGGGCACGTCAGGTGCGTGCGACGCCGCGATCAGCGCGTTGGTGTTCGCCGGGTTGCCGACCACGAGGATCCGCACGTCCTCCGCCGCGCCGGCGTTGATGGCCTCGCCCTGCGGCTTGAAGATGCCGCCGTTCGCCTCGAGCAGGTCGCCGCGCTCCATGCCGGCGGTACGCGGGCGGGCGCCGACCAGCAGCGCCACGTTCACGCCGTCGAAGGCGGC
>DASVBQ010000136.1:0-6582 GCA_036375795.1 Actinomycetes bacterium | reverse complement strand
ACGCGTTGCAGGTCGGCTCGCAGCGCGGCTTCCTGGTCGGCCGCGGTCAGGAACGAGATGCTGCGCGTGTCGGGGCCGCCGGCCGCGCGGATCGCCTCGTGCACGTCCTCCTCGGCCCCGCCCGCCATCCGGCAGCTGGTGTGGGCGACGACCATCACCCGGTCCACCCCGAGGAGGTACGACGCCAGCACGAGCGTGCGCAGGACGTCGTTGGTGACCCGAGCCCCGGCGTTACGCAGGATCTTCGCGTCGCCGGGCGCCAACCCGAGCATCGCGAGCGGGTCGATGCGCGAGTCCATGCAGGTGAGCACGGCCAGGCCCTTGGCGGCTCGCGCCTCGAGCCCACCCAGGGGGTACTGCGCGGCGTACGTCTCGTTGGCGGCCAGCACGTCAGCGAAGGCATCGTCGGTCGGCACAAGCCGGAGCCTAGGGGAACGCATAAGGTGCGAGCCGTGGTCATCCGAGCCGCCACCGACGAGGACTGGCCGCGCATCTTCCGGTTCTTCGCCGAGATCGTCGCAGCCGGCGAGACCTACGCGTTCCCCGAGGGCCTCACGGTCGAGACAGCCCGACCCTGGTGGATGGAGCCGCCGCCGGGACGCACCGTCGTGGCCGTCGACGGCGACGCGGTCCTGGGCTCGGCCAAGATGGGCCCGAACCGGCCGGGACGCGGCGCGCACGTCGCGACGGCCAGCTTCATGGTCGACCCGGCGCACCAGGGCAGGGGCGTGGGACGGGAGCTCGGTGAGCACGTCCTCGAGTGGGCGAGAGCGGCGGGCTACCACAGCATGCAGTTCAACGCGGTCGTCGAGACCAACACCGGGGCGGTACGGCTGTGGCAGGCCCTCGGCTTCGAGATCCTCACCACGGTTCCGGAGGCCTTCGACCACCCGCGGCACGGCCTGGTCGGGCTGCACGTGATGTACCAGCGTTTCTAGCCCTCACCGCAGCAGGAAGTCCTGCACCGTCGCCCGGCCCCTGCCCGGTCGCGCGGTCACGACGTGGCCGGCGCCCTTCACGACCTCGACGCGGGCGCCCGGCACACCGGCTGCGGCGTCGTCCTCGACCGACTCCCGCGGTGCGGCCAGGTCCCGGTCACCGAGGAGCACGAGCACCGGGACGTCGGGCAACGGGCCGCGCAGCGACAGCTTCGACGGCTCGGTCCGCGGCCAGGGCAGGCACTCCTCGACGGCGCTGCCGTCCAGCGCCGTCGCGCGGTCGAACGGGTAGAGATCGGCATCGGAGTAGCCGGCGACGGCTCGCCGCACCGCGGCGGCCCGGCGATCCTCGGGCGCGTCCGAACGGCCCCACGGGAAGCGCTGGTCCGCGCAGAACGCGCTCGCGTGCAGCCCCGCGGAGAACACTTCGGGCGTCGTGGCGAACCCGGTCCGGTAGGCCTCGAGCAGCCGGTCCAGCGCGCGCTGGTCACCCTGCCGGGCCTGGGGCAGCGCGGCGAGCAGCGAGTCGTACGACGGACGCACCGAGCTCATTCCGGCGAGGAGCTCGAGCAGCTCGGTGCCGTTGCGCTCGCGGCGGACGACCGTGGCGAGGTCGGCGACCGGGTCACCCGAGCATCGCGGCGACTCGGCGCACGCGGCCCGCAGCACGCGCCGGCTGGCCCGCATGACGTCGGCCTGCACGGTGTCGACACCGGCCAGCGGGACCGGCGAGTCGAGGACCAGTGCGGCGGCCGCGGCCGGGTGCGCCACGGCGTACTGCTGCGCCACGAAGGTCCCGTAGCTCACCGCGAACAACGACCACTTCGGGACTCCCAGGGCCTGGCGCAGGTCGTCGAGGTCCGCGACCACGTCGTCGGTGCCGTACGCCGCGCGCGCCGGCCCGATCGACTCAGCGCACGCCACGACCGCGCGACGCGGCGGCACGAAGCTGCTGCCCATCGCGCGCTGCAGCGCCGGGCAGCGCAGCGCGGTCGGGCCGGTGCCCCGCTGGTCGAGCGCCACGAGCCGGTAGGCCGCGACGACCTCGGGCCCGAGTCGTTCCACCAGCTCGGCCGCGAGCGGCGCCCCCGCCGCGCCGGGTCCGCCGTTGAGGGCCACGAGCACGCCGCGCGGCGCATCCGGGTCGGTCTCCACAGCGACCTGCAGCGGCAACGTGCCGGCGGCGGGGTTCGACCGGTCGAGCGGGACGGTGAATCTGCCGCAGGTGAAACCGCCGCGGCAGGCGTAGGCGTCGGTGAGCCCGGCCGGGGCGGAGGGCGGCGCGGGGGCGCTCGGTGTCGAGGGGCGCTTCGTGTCAGCGCGGCCCTCCCGAGGACCCTGCCCGCCGTCCGACCCGCTGCAGCCGGCGACCAGCGCGACCGTCAGCAGGGCGCGGACGGCGGCGCGCAGGCAGGTCCGGGGCACGGGGGACGAGACTAGGTCCGACTGTGCGGGTCAGGCCGCGCTGGTGCGCCGGTGGGCTGCAGCGGCGGCCGGGCTCGGCCCGAGCACACCGGCCAGCAGCCGGGTCGCCGCCCGCCCGACGGCGCGGGCAGCCGGATCCGGCAGCAGCGGGCGGGCCGCCAGCAGCGGCCGCAGCTGCGGGGGCAGCGAGGAGGCAGCCGCCGCGGCGATGACCCGGTACGGGATCCGGATCCGCGGCGGCAACGGCGGGTCGAGCAGGAACGCGTGCGCCGTGGCCGTAGCCGGGGTCACCCGCAGCCGGGGCAGGTAGTGCGCCCAGGCCCGGGCAAGACCAGCGGCGTCGTGCGGGACGTTCGCGGCCCCGAGGTGCTCGCCGACCACCGCCATGTCGGCCAGGTAGGCGTCGAGGTCGAAGCCGGTGCTTCCGAAGCGGCGCACGGCCACGGCGAGGGAGTCGGCCAGCGCGAGGTGGACCCAGCCGAGCAGCTCGGGGTCGGCCGCGTCGTACGGCTCCCCCGACGGTGCCGTGCCCCGGACCGGAGCGTGCGCGCGGCGGACCCGCTCGCACGCCCGCTCGGCCTGCTCCGACGTGCCGAACGTGGTCACCGTGACGAACGCTGCGGTCCGCTGCAGCCGGCTCTCCGGGTCCTCGCGGTACGCGGAGTGCTGGTCGAAGCCGGCCAGGACCGTCGGGTGCATCGCCTGGACGAGCAGCGCGCGCACCCCGCCGACGAGGGTGGCGGCGTCCGCGTGCACGGCCCAGATCGTCGAGCCGGGGCCGAACCAGCCGTCGTCGCCGGGCTCGGCCATGGCGCGCACCCACGGTGCCGCCCCGTCGGGGTGGCCGGTGAGCAGCGTGCGGACGGCGCCGCGCGGCGAGGGCAGGTGCACGCCGGTCATCCTCCCTCCCCGTCCATGCTGATGTGGTGCTGGCCACACCCGGATCCACGGGCCAGCACGGTCGTCGCCTGCCCCTTCCCGGACGACCCTCGGTGCAGACGCAGGACCGCGTCCGACCATCGAGGAGACCGCCATGACCGCCGCCACCCTGACCCGCCCCGCGACCAGCGGCTGGCGCGTGTCACCCCCGGAGGGGACCTGGGCGATCGACCCGGACCGCGCCCGCGTCGCCTTCACCGGCCGTTCGTCGTTCGTCGCGCCGACCATCAGCGCCCGGTTCACCGAGGTGACGGGGACCGTCGAGGTCGGCCGCCGGCACTCCGTGCGGGTCGAGGTCGACGTCGCGTCGATGACGACCGGCAACCGGGCGTACGACGACGTGATCAGCTCCTTCGACCCCTTCGACGGGGCCCGCTTCCCGGTCGCGGTCTACGAGAGCACCGCCGTCGCCTGGACCCCTGACGGCGCCCAGATCGACGGCACGCTGACCCTGCGCGGCGTGACCCGGCCGGTGACGCTCACCGCGGCCTACGACGTGGGCCGGTCGGGGGACCAGATGCTGGTCCGGGCCGGCGGGTCGGTCGACCGGGCGGCCTTCGGCGTGCGCTTCGACGTGCCGGGCGTCGGCAGGCTCGTGCCCCGGGTGCTGCGCCTCGACATCGACGTCGACGTCACCCGCACCTGAGCCCGCGACACAACTGGGGCAGCTGGGACCGATGTGGCATCGGCCGCAGCACACGAAGCATGCCTGGGCACAGATGTGTCGGCGGGTCAGCACGGTGGCTCGGCGGCGGAGGCTTGCGCGACCATTTGACAGATCTGTCAAACAACAGAGAATAGTGGTGTGCCACTGCAGGGAGCGGCCGTCGCGACGGCCAAGGCGGAGATGTTCAAGGCGCTGGGCCACCCCGTCCGCGTACGCGTGCTGGAGGTCCTGGTCGCCGGCGAGCGGCCGGTCGGCGAGCTCGCCGAGCAGCTCGGGGTGGAGATGTCGCACCTGTCCCAGCAGCTGGCGGTGCTCCGCCGCGCCCATGTGGTCACGGCGCGTCGGGTGCGCAGCACCGTCTACTACTCGGTGCGCGACCCGCGGATCTCCCAGCTGCTCGCGGTCGCCCGGCAGATCCTCGTCGACGGTCTGCGCGACAGCACCGCGTTGCTGACCGATCTCGAGCGTGACGACGAGCTCTCGGACGCCGGCAGGTGAGCCTGACCGCACCGGTGGCCGCCTCGCTGCCCCGGCTCGCTGCGCTGCTCCCCGGCCGCCGTGACTACGACGGGCTGCGCGCCGGCTGGGGGAACGATCTCGTCGCGGGCGTGACCGTCGCGGTGGTGGCGCTGCCGCTGGCGCTCGCGTTCGGAGTCGCCTCCGGCGCCGGGGCCACGGCGGGACTGGTGACCGCCGTCGTCGCCGGAGCCGTCGCGGCCGTGCTCGGTGGCTCGCACCTGCAGGTGTCCGGCCCCACCGGCGCGATGGCCGTCATCCTCGTCCCGATCGTGGCCGAGCACGGCGTCGGCTCGGTGGCCACGATCGCGCTGCTCGCCGGCCTGCTCGTGGCAGGTGCCGGCGTGCTCGGCCTGGGCCGCCTCGTCGGGCTCATCCCCTGGCCGGTCGTCGAGGGCTTCACCCTGGGCATCGCGCTGGTGATCGGCCTGCAGCAGGTGCCGATGGCGTTGGGCGTGGACCCGCCGCACGGGGAGAACGCCGCGCTGGATGCCGCGAGGTCGGCCGGTCGGTTCATGCAGCACCCACACCTCGCCGTCGTCGGGCTGCTGGTCCTGGCCGTCACGCTCACCGCCCTGCTGCCGCGGCTGCACCGCTCGCTGCCTGCCGGCCTGCTCGCGGTGGCGGTGACCACGGTCGTGGCCGCCGCCAGCGGGGCCGACGTCGCGGTGATCGGCGACCTGCCGCGGACCCTCCCGGCCCCGACCGCACCGGACCTCACCCACGTCGCCACGCTGCTCTCCCCGGCGGTGGCCGTCGCCGCGATGGCCGCGCTGGAGAGCCTGCTGTCCGCCCGCGTCGCCGACGGGATGGCCGACCTGCCGCGGCACGACCCGAACCGGGAGCTGGTCGGTCAGGGTCTCGCGAACGTCGCGTCGTCGATGTTCGGCGGGCTGCCGGCCACCGGGGCCATCGCCCGCACCGCGGTCAATGCGCGCGCTGGCGCGAGCACCCGGTTCGCTGCCCTCGCCCATGCCGCCGTGCTCGCAGTGCTGATGGCTGCCGCCGCCGGGGTCGTCGGGCGCGTCCCGCTGGTCGCCCTGGCCGGTGTGCTGCTGGTCACGGCGTACCGCATGGTCGAGCGCCACACGGTCAAGGCGGTGCTGCACTCGACCCGCGCCGACGCCGCCGTGTTCGCCCTGACCGCCGCCGCGACGATCGTGTTCGACCTGGTGGTAGCGGTCGAGGTGGGCATCGTCGTGGCGGTCGTGCTCGCCCTCGTTCGGCTGTCGCGAACGGCCCGGCTGGTCGAGGACGACGACGCCGTCGCCGAGATCGCCGGCGAGGAGGAGCACGAGCTGCTGCGCCAGCACGTCCTGGTCTACCGCCTCGACGGTCCGCTCTTCTTCGCCGCCGCGGCCCGCTTCCTCGCCCAGCTGACGACGGTCTCCGACGTACGCGTGGTCGTGCTTCGGCTCGGCAACCTCGCGATGCTCGACGCCACTGGCGCGCGGGTCCTGGCCGAGATCATCGAGCAGTTCGACGACCGCGGCATCGCCGTCGTGCTCAAGGTGTCGTCACCGGTGCACGTGCGGCTGCTGCGCACCGTCGGGGCGCTGGACCGGCTGGACCGGGAGGGGCACATCGCGGCCGACCTGCCCTCCGCGCTCGCGCACGCCCGCAAGCACCTGCTGCGCGCAGCCCACGAGCCGCACGTCGGCGCCGCCGCCTCCTAGCCACGGCTCGTACCCGAATCACGGTGAAACGGCCTCCCCCGAGCGCGACGGGAGGCAATCGGCAGCCCTTTCACCGTGATCTGGGCTCCCTCGCCGGGACGTCCCGGACGACGGCGAAGGGTGGTGCCACCACCACCACCCGGTGAGGGCACCAGGTGTCTTGGCGCATCCACCGGCCGGGAACCCGGCAGCGGACCTAGGGTTTCCCCTCGTGACTTCGGACCAGGGTGGGGCCGCGCCTGCCCTGCTGATGGAAGGCGTACGACGCACGTACGAGGCAGACACCGCCCCGGTCCGAGCGCTGCGCGGCGTGGACCTCACGGTCGGGCACGGCGAGTTCGTCGCGTTGATGGGTCCGTCGGGCTGTGGCAAGTCGACACTGCTGCACATCGCCGCCGGTCTGGACCGCCCCGACGAGGGC
>DASVBQ010000132.1:0-4819 GCA_036375795.1 Actinomycetes bacterium | reverse complement strand
GCCGGCCGCGGTCCCGAGCGCCCAGCCCGTCGTCCAGGGCGGCCGCGACGTCCTGCAGGCGCAGGCCGGCCAGCGCGGAACCGCAGGCCTGACGCGGGAGGACGGCGGACCACCCGGGGTCTCGGGTAGCCACGGACGAGGGATCGGTGCAGGTCAGGAGGTGCTTGACGGACTTTGCCGAGACTTGGGCGGACGCCGGCCGGCTCAGACCCGGCGCAGGACCGCCGTGACCCGGCCGAGGACGGTGGCCTCGTCGCCGGGGATCGGTTCGTACGCGGGGTTGTGCGGCATGAGCCACACGTGACCGTCGCGGCGCTTGAACGTCTTGACCGTGGCTTCGCCCTCGATCATGGCGGCCACGATGTCGCCGTTCTCGGCGACCTGCTGCTGGCGGACCACCACCCAGTCGCCGTCGCAGATGGCCGCGTCGACCATGGAGTCGCCACGCACCTGGAGCAGGAACAAGGTGCCCTCGCCGACCACCTGCCTCGGCAGCGGGAACACGTCCTCGACGGCTTCCTCGGCGAGGATCGGGCCGCCGGCGGCGATCCGGCCGACCACCGGGATGTAGGCGGCGGCCGGGCGGGCGTCGCCGCTGCCCGTCTCGTCGTCGTACGTGGGCTGGGCGCTCGGGACCGCGGCCGGCGCCGAGTCCGGGCTGCGCACCTCGATCGCGCGTGGCCGGTTGGGGTCGCGGCGCAGGTAGCCCTTCTTCTCCAGCGTGGCCAGCTGGTGCGACACGCTGGAGGAGCTGGTGAGCCCGACGGCCTCGCCGATCTCTCGCATGCTCGGCGGGTAGCCGCGGCGCTCGACGGAGTCGCGGATCACCTCGAGCACGCGGCGCTGGCGCGGCGTGAGGCCGCTGGCGTCGGCCGGCCCGTCGGGGATCTCGGCCACCGTCCCCGTGCCGGCGGACCTGCTCCCGCCCGCCTCCGAGTCCCGTCGCGCCACGGCTGCCTCCTGCTCGGTCGTCGCCGGACCTGATGTGTCCGACCCCTGAGGAACGCTAGCGAGGTCAGGCGGCGGAATCAAACACCTGTTCGAACAGATGTGGATTTTGTCGCCGCGATGGGGTAGAACTCGTACAGGTGTTCGATCGAACGGGTGTTCGACAGTCCGTCGGTCGGCCCCGTCACCGTCGAGGAGGAGCCATGAGCACGATCACCGTCAGCGCCGCTCTGCACCGTCCGCGGGTTCCCGCCCGCCGGATCGAGCCTGCCGACGCCCCGCTCCGCCTCACCCGGCGGGGCCGGCTGCTGGTCACGGCGCTGACGCTGCTCCTGCTGGTGGTCGCCGGTGTCCTCGCCTCCGGCGGCGTCCCGGCCGTCGCCGGCTCCGAGCCGGGCAGCGCCGCCACGGCGCAGCGGGTGACCGTGCGCCCCGGCGAGACGCTGTGGGCCATCGCCGAGCGGGCGGCACCCGGCACCGACCCGCGCGCCACGATCGCCGAGATCATGGACCTCAACGCCCTGGAGTCGTCGTCCGTCGCAGCCGGCAGCGTGCTCCTGCTCCCGCCGCGCTGACCGGTCGGGCGTGCTGGTCAGGCCTGCGCCAGCCGTGGCTGGGCCGGGATCACCTCGGGCGGCGGGCCTTCCCACTGGACGAGGACGAAGGTCGCGTCGTCGCGCAGCGTGCCGTCCTGGTGGTCGAGCACCGCTCGCACCAGCCGGCGCAGCACCTCGTCCGCGGGCCGGCCGGACGCCGCCTCGCGCTCGAGCAGGTCGCTCAGCCGGGCCACGCCGAACTCCTGACCGTCGGCGCCGCGGGCCTCGACCACCCCGTCCGTGTAGAGCACGACCATGTCCCCCGGCTGCAGGGCGACCTCCCCGACCTGCTCGCAGCGGCTGCCGATCCCGAACGGGGTCGCGATCTCGGTTCGCAGCTCTCCGACGACCTGCCGGTCGCGCAGCAGCAGCGGCGCGGGGTGCCCGGCGTTCGTCAGCTCGAGGCGGCCTGTGCTCGTGTCCAGCCGGGCCAGCACCCCCGTGACGAAGGAGTCGGAGCCGAACTGCAGCGCGATGGCGGCGTCGATGGTCTCGTGCATCGCGGTCAGGTCTCGACCGTCACGTCGCTGGTGGCGGTAGGCACCGACGGCGAGCGTCGTGAGCAGGGTCGACCCGATGCCGTGACCCATCCCGTCGAAGACCGCGACGTCGACCCGGTTGCCGTTGATGCTGTGATCGAAGCCGTCACCTGCGACCTCGTACGCCGGCTCCAGCAGCCCCGCGACCGTCACGCGGTCCGCACGCATCGTCAGCGGCGGCAGCAGGTCCCACTGCATGCTGGCCGCGAGGGACATGCCCCGGCCGCGCTTGCGCACGTGCACGAGGTCGGTGTAGCGCGAGGCGCTGGCGAGCAGCAGCCCGGCGAGCATGCCGAGGCTGCGGCAGTGCGCGAGCACCTCCGGCGTGCCGTCGTCCACGGTGATCGAGAGCACCCCGGTGCGTACCGAGTGCTCGAAGACAGGCACCCACACCCGCAGCCCGTCCGCGCGCCGCGCGACCACCGGCTCGCCGCCGCTGAACGCCCGGCCGGCCAGGGTGGCCCCGAGCGGCTCCTCGAGAGGCACCTCGATGCCGGTTCCGTCCACGAGCGGCTGCAGGATCTCCTGCTCGAAGTCGACGACGTAGAGCACGACGTCCCGGGCAAGGGGGGCGGCGGCGTCGGTCAGGGCCGCGACCACCTCCTGCGGTGAGGTGTGCCGCAGGCCGGCGAGGGCCGTGGTGACGTCGAGCATGGACATTGGCTGGCGCTCCGAGTGGCACGAGCAGGCGGGGAGAGCCCCGACGCTAGCCGCCGGGCACCGGGTTCGCGCCGTTTCGCCACGGGTCGGGACGGTCTGGTGGGCTTTCTGGACGCCTCAGTGGCAGCCGTGCGCGCTCGCCGCGCAGGACGTGCCCAGGGCGATGTCCGCCAGCCACTCCCAGACGCCGTCCGTGGCGGCCGACCCCCGGGCGACCAGCACCACGGTGACGCCCTCGCTCGCCAGCACCACCGCGCGCTCGGCGGCACCGCCCACCGGGCGCTCGAGTGCGGCGGAGGCGTCGCCCAGCCGTGGGTCGCCGGTCGCGGTGAACCCGCAGCCCGCCAGCCCCTCGGCGGCTGCCGCGACCGCCTTCCTGGCCGCCCGGGCTCCCGGCCAGCTCGCCACGTTCTGCACGAGACGGCCGGACCCTGCCGTCAGGACCGAGGAGCGGCGCCCGGCCGCGCCGTGCGGCGTCGCGACCAGGCACTCCTCACCCGGCTGCGCGTCCGCGGCCCACGACCCGCCGGCGATCGCACCGACCGTCTCGGCGTCCAGCAGGGCGGTGACAGGTACGTCGGTCACGGCGCCGTGCTCACCCTCGTGCGGGTCCTCGCCCCCTTCCGTGTCGGCGTCCGACCCGGTGCCGGGGTCGCCGGGCGGCAGGGTGGGCACCGGTTGCCCGGACAGCGCCGGGTCCGGTGTGTCGGAGGGACCCGGCCCGTCCGGGAAGGACGGGTCGGCGGACGAGCCGCTCTGGGTGGCGCCCGTGCCCTCGTCGGCGGTCGCGGTCGTACACGCGCCGAGCAGCAGCGGCAGGCCCAGGGCGAGCGCCGCCGCTCGCAGTGCGGGACGGGGGAGGGTCATGGTCAGCCTTCCGCTGGAGCGACGGTGACGGTGACGATGCCGCGGTTGTCGCCCAGGTCGAGGTCGGCGACCCCGAGCGTCAGCGGTCCGGTCTCACGCGGGGTGAACGTCCAGTAGTACTGGTGCGTCGCGCTGTCGCACCGGACCCCGGACGCGGTGACCCAGTCGGGCAGCTGCCCGTCGACGGTGACGTCACCCAGGTAGCGCCCCTCGGCGACGAGGGTGCTGCGCGAGGGCCGCCACACCGGGTCGTCGGTCGTCGCGGAGCACTCTGCGTCCGCGCTGACCCCCGGGCTGAACGTGTAGGCGCCGGTCGCAGTGATGCGCAGGGGTTGCCCGGCCAGGTAGTTGCGGGCCGTCGCGACATCGGCCGCCGACGTGTCGAGGGCGACCGTCTCCGTCCCGACCACGGGGTCGACCCGCTCGACGTGCACCGAGACCGCGCCCGCGTCGTCGGCCCACACCGGGTCGTCGACCCGCAGGTTTACCGGCCGGGTCGAGCCGAGCGTCACCGCCCGCCGGTACGTGTGGCTGGCGACGTCACACCCGTCGCGGTCCGGGTCCACGGCCGGCCGGAACGTCACGTCCCGGTTGTCGAGCAGCAGGTCGAGGTGGTCGGCCGTCGGGCTCGCGGGGAGGACCGAGCGGTCCGTGCGCCACACCGGGTCGGTGGCGGTCGCCGAGCACTCGGCGTCGGACGTCACCCCGCTGCCGGCGTCGACCGTGCCGGTCACGGTGACCAGGTACGTCGCGCCGCCCTCGAGCGCGCCCGGGCTCGTCACCCCGGCCGCCGCCGTCGCCGGCACCGCCCAGTCCATCTCGTCGCGCGGGGTCGAGGCGATGACCCGGACGGTGAGGCCGCCGTCGTTGTCGGCGAGCGTCGTGGGGTCCCACAGCGCAAGCGTCACGCGCCCGGCGCGGGTCGGCGTGTATGTGTCGCGGTAGGTGTGCGAGCGCAGGTCGCACCCGTTGCCGGTGTCCACATCGGCGTCGGCGTTGAGGTCGTGGCCGTCGACGTAGAGGTCGAGGTGGTCCTCACCCCGCTCGGCCGGGTGGACCGACCGGTCCCTTCGCCAGGTGGCGTCGGAGGGGCTCTGGGAGCACTCGCCGTCCGCGAGCTGTCCCGCCAGCGGGCCGTAGCGGTAGGTGCCGGAGACCTCGACGAGGTACTCCTGCCCGGCAGTGAGCGAGCCGGTGGTGAGCACACCC
>DASVBQ010000104.1:0-3075 GCA_036375795.1 Actinomycetes bacterium | reverse complement strand
CGGAAGGCGTCCTCGGTGCCGTCGAGGACGCCGCCGGCCGGGTCGTCGGCGACGGTCGTGCCGTCGGCGGCGGTGCGTACCGGGTCGTGCTCGGGGTGCAGCACGTCGCGGACCACCATCCAGCACAGCCACAGCGTCCCGGCGATGTGCGCCATCACCGTGAGGCCGTACCCGTCCGCACCGAGCGCGCGCTCCGCGTTGCCCGGCGGGTACCCCGCGATGAGCAGCCAGATGCCGACGAAGTGCACGACCTCGCCCGCCTGCCAGATCAGGAAGTCCCGCCAGCGCGGCCGGGCGAGAGCGGCGAGCGGCAGCAGCCACAGCAGGTACTGCGGCGAGTAGACCTTGTTCGTCAGCAGGAACGCGGCGACGACGAGGAACACCAGCTGGGGCAGCCGCGGCCGGCGCGGTGCGGTCAGCGCGAGGACCGCGATGCCCAGGCACGCCGCCGCGAACAGCCCGCCGGCCAGGACGTTGAGCGCGGCGTCCGGCACGGCGTGGCCCTGCTGGCTCAGCACGAACCAGACGGAGCTGAAGCCGGCGCCTCGATCCTGCGAGAGCCGGTAGAACGTCGCCCACCCGTCGAAGTCGGCGAGCATCACCGGCACGTTCACCGCCGACCATGCACACCCGGCGGCGACCAGCGTGGCCCAGAACTCCCGCATCCGGCCGGCTCGCAGGCACAGCAGCAGCAACGGCCCGAGCGCGAACAGCGGGTAGAACTTGGCGGCTGCGCCGAGGCCGATGAGCACGCCGGCCGCGACGGGTCGGTCCCTGGCCCAGGCCAGCATCCCGAGCGCGAGCAGCGCCACGGCGTACAGGTCCCAGTTGACCGTCCCGGCGAGGGCCAGCCCGGGCGCGAGAGCGACCATCGCGGCGTCCCACGGGCGTCGTCCGGCGGTCCGCGCGGTGGCGACGACCGCGACCGCGGCGCACGCGGCCAGCGCCAGCGCGTTGAGGTCGAAGTAGCGCAGCGAGCGGGCCCCCGGGTCGAGGTCGTCCGGCACCGGCTGCGCGGTCAGCCACATGACCGCGCCGGTGAGCACCGGGTACTCGATCTGGCGGTCGCCCGCCTGCCCGATGTAGGGCACCTCGCCGTCCGCCAGCCCGCGGCCGAAGTACAGGGGCGGGATGTCGCTGTAGCAGGCGTGGACGTAGTTGCCCGGCGCGGCCCAGCCGTGGTCGCGGCAGTAGTCCTTCTGCAGCAGGCCCAGGCCGCAGGTGAGGAAGGTCAGGGCCAGCAGCACCCGGACCGGCGTCCACCAGCCGGCGCCGGTGCGCGCGCGCCGCCCCATCGGCCCGCCGAGCACCTCGCTGCCCAGCCGCACCAGCGGGTCGTCCCGGGACGGGGCGACCACGGTGTCGCGTGCCACGGCGTCAGGGGCCGGGTGAGACGACGATCGTCTCCGCGGGGGAGCTCTCCTGGCCCGGCGGCGTGCTCGGCGGTCCCGGCGAGGCGGGCGGCGCAGTGGGCGGCGCCACCGTCGTGGGCGTCTCGGTCGGGGTGGGTGTCGGCGTCTCGGTGGGTGTCGGGGGCGGTGGCGGTGGCGGGTTGACCGTCTCGCCCACGAACTCCGGCTCCGGGAAGTCCTCGACCTCCATCCCCTGCATCGCCCCCTGCATGAAGGCGGTCCAGATGCGGGCCGGGTACTCACCCCCGAAGAACGTCGACAGCCCGCCGACCCCGTCGAGGTCGGCCTTGCCGGTGCCCTTGTAGAAGCTGACCGCCGCGGACAGCTGCGGCGTGAAGCCGACGAACCAGGCCGACGTCGTGGTGTCGGGTCGCAGCGCCGCCGTGCCGGTCTTGCCGGCCGCCGGCCGGTCGAGCGCCCGGGCCTCGGCGCCCGTGCCGCTCTGGACGACCTGCTCCAGCGCGTACGTGGCGTCGGCCATCACGTCCTTGCCGAACACCCGCGTCGGCTTCGGCTTGTTCTCGTAGCGAGTTCCACCGTTGGCGCCCTTGACCTCCTGGACGACGTACCACGGCGCGGCCTCGCCCTGCGCGGCGAAGGTGGCGTACGCCGTGGCCATGTCGATGTTGCGCACCGACGCGGTGCCGAGCGGGATGACCGCGTTGGCCTCGAGGCCCGGGGTGTCCTCGGGGATCCCCGCCGCGACCGCCGCGTCGAGCACCTGACGGGGCCCGATCTCCAGGGTCAGGTCGACGTACGCGGTGTTGATGCTCTGCTCGGTGGCCGTGACGAGGTCGACCGACGAGCCGTAGTCGCGGTCGAACTCGTTGTTGACCTCCTTGTCGGTGCCGGGCAGCTCCTGCGGCGAGTTGCCGTTGAAGCGGCTGCGCAGCCCGACGCCGTCGTCCAGCGCGGCGGCGAGCGCGAACGGCTTGAACGACGAACCCGGCTGGACCCGGGCCTGGGTCGCCTCGTTGAGCTGACCGGCCTCGGAGCCGCCGTACATCGCGACCACCGCGCCGGTGCCGGGCTGCACGGCGGACAGCCCGATGTGCACGTTGCGCGCGTTCTCCCGGGGTCGCTCCTGCCGGACCGCGCGCACGGCGGAGCGCTGGGCCTTGCGGTCGAACGTGGTGGTCACCCGCAGGCCGCCGAGGTCGATGTCCTGGTCGCTGAAGCCCAGCGCCTTCAGCTCACGACGCACCGCGTCCATCAGGTAGTAGTTGGGGCCGCCCTTCGCCTTGCGCGGGTCGGCCAGCGGCGGCACCTGCAGGCCGGCCCGCTCGGCCTCCGGCAGCCAGCCCTTGGCGACCATTCCGTCCAGCACGTAGTTGAAGCGGGACTCGAGCCGGTCGGCGTCCTCCTCCGGGTCGTAGTTCGCCGGGGAACGGATGACCGACGCCAGGACCGCGCCCTCCTCGACGGTCAGGTCCTTGGCGGACTTGTCGAAGTAGGTCTGCGCCGCGGTCTCGATGCCGTACGCGCCCCGGCCGAAGTAGATGGTGTTGAGGTAGTCGGCGAGGATCTTGTCCTTGTCGTCGCGGCGGTCGAGCTTCACCGCGATGAAGAACTCCTTCAGCTTGCGCGTGTAGGTCCGTTCCTGCGACAGGTAGGCGTTCTTCGCGTACTGCTGGGTGATCGTCGAACCGCCCTGCGTCGACCC
>DASVBQ010000100.1:0-3070 GCA_036375795.1 Actinomycetes bacterium | reverse complement strand
GCCGGCCTGGCCGACGCCGGGTCGACCGAGTTCGACGACCGGACCCCGCACCCGGTCATCTCGACCATGGCCGACCAGCACGACGTGGTCGCCGGCGAGCGCGACATGGGCGGCACGATGCGGCTCGGGCTCTACCCGGCGCACCTCGCCGAGGGCTCGGTGGTCGCGGAGGCCTACGGCTCGACGTACGCCGAGGAGCGGCACCGCCACCGCTACGAGGTGAACAACGACTACCGGGACCGGCTCGGCGCGGCCGGGCTGCTCTTCTCCGGGACCTCGCCGGACGGCCGTCTGGTGGAGTACGTCGAGCTGTCGCGCGACGTGCACCCCTACTTCGTGGCGACCCAGGCGCACCCGGAGTTCCGGTCCCGCCCCGCCCGCGCCCACCCGCTGTTCGCCGGCCTTGTCGCGGCCGGGCTGGCCCGCCAGCGAGAGTCCGTGGAGCACGTGGACCTGACCGCGGCGGGCGCGACGACCGCGTGAGCCACCGCCACGACGTCGCGGACGAGCCGGCCCGCCTGCAGGTGCGTGCGTCCGAGCGGGTCCACCACGGGCTCGTCTGGGACGTCCGCCGCGACGAGGTCGAGCTCGGGGACGGGCAGACGGTCACCCGGGAGGTGCTCGAGCACACCGGCGCGGTCGGCGTGCTGGCGCTCGACGACGTCGACCGGGTCCTGCTCCTGCGCCAGTACCGGCATCCGGTCGGGGCCTACCTGTGGGAGCCCCCGGCCGGGCTGCTCGACGTCGAGGGTGAGGATCCGCTGGAGACCGCCCGGCGGGAGCTCGCCGAGGAGGCCGACCTGCGCGCCGACGAGTGGCACGTGCTGGTCGACTTCTACAACTCGCCCGGCGGAAGCACCGAGGCGTTCCGCTGCTACCTGGCCCGGCAGCTGCACGAGGTCCCGCACCACGAGCGGCACGACCGGGAGGGGGAGGAGCGCGACATGGCCACGGTGTGGGTTCCCCTCGACGAGGCACGCGACCTCGTCCTCGCCGGGCGGCTGCACAACCCGACTGCGGTCAGCGGCATCCTCGCCGCCGTGGCGGCGCGGGACACGGGCTGGTCGACGCTCCGACCCGCCGACAGCCCATGGCCGGAGCGCTCGCCGGGCCGCTGACCCCCGGTCGGGTCCTGCGACTCTTGCGCTGCACGCGGCCGAGGAGCAGCGTCGATCCCGGGGCCCTCGCGGAGGGGCCCCGCGCGAGATCCGGAGGTCGTGATGAACCAGACCAGGACGCTGCCGATGCAGGTCCACATCGTGGAGCGGGAGTCGGACACCACTGCTGACGTCACCATCACCATGGAGTCGGGACAGCAGCTGCACGGGCACGGCTTGTCCTACCGGCACCCCAGGGACCCCGACGTCCCCGAGATCGGCGACGAGCTGGCGACGGCCCGGGCGCTGTCCGAGCTCTCGCACCGCCTCGTGGAGGCGGCCGCCGAGAGCATCAGCCAGCGGGAGCACCGCCCCGTCCACCTGACCCGCTGACCGTGATGGACGAACGGCCGGAGCCTCAGGAGACCGAGACCGAGCCGGACCTCGAGTACGACCTGGCCCACGAGGAGCCGGGGGCGGCTTCGGGAGCGCCGCGCGAGGGCGGCGAGAAGGAGTCCGTCTACGTCGCGACCCAGACCTCTGGCTACGACGGCGACTACGGCTACGACCAGGCCCACGACGTGCCGGGCCGCTGACGACCCGTCGAGTCAGCGGGGGACCCAGGGCCCCATCGTCCGCGCGGCCGGGGCCACGTCGATGCGCCGGTCGTCACCAGGAAACGGCCGCAGCCGCAGGTGGACGCGCACCCGCGGCGGGTCGCCGAGGCAGGAACGGGGGACGCCCACCCGCGTCACGTCGCGGCGGGCCGAGACGCGCGCCGTCTCGCCGGTGCAGCCCGGGAGGGGCTTGGCGTGCAACGCGCCCCAGCCCTCGGCCGGGCGCAGCTCGATCGGACGGTCGGTCTGGTACCAGATGCGCACGTAGAACTCGGGCCCGTCGAACGCCCGCCCCACGTCGTAGGCGACCCGCAGGTAACCGGGGCCGTCATGGAAGGTCAGGTCGCGGTGCCGCAGCACGACCACCACCCGGTCGGCGTGCTCCACCTGCACCCGCACGATGTCGGCGGGGTGGCTGGTGTCCCAGCGCCGGTCCGGGAACGACCCGACGTCGGCGCGAGCAGACCCCGCGGCCGAGGCCAGCAGCGCGGCGACGGTCAGCGCGGTCAGTGCCGTGCGTGTGACGTGTCCCACTCGGTGTCCCCCGTCCGGGTTGCCGGCCTCATGCTGCCACGCCCGGCGAACGCGTGGCGAGCGGTCAGGCCCAGCTCGTCGAGCTCGAGCCGGGCCAGCCGGTCCGTGGCTGCAGGGTCCCCGGAGCGCCAGCCGGTCACGACCTCAGGGCCGAGCCGGGCGAGCCGGCGCAGGGGCTGGCGGGCCAGCGCCCGGACGGCAAGCAGCTCCGCGGCCGCCGGTCCGGCCCGCATCAGCCGGTGCGCCGCGGACGCCTCGACCACCCAGGCCAGCCGCCTCGGCAGCCACAGCGCGAGCAGCAGCAGGATCGGCACGGCCGCGACGACGACCCCGGTCAGCAGGGCCACCTGGGCCACGGTGTCCTGGTAGGACTGCGCGGAGACGGCCAGGTCCCTGCTGGTCGAGGCCAGGGCACGGAACGGCTTGGCCAGGGTGCCGCCGACCAGCGGGGCGTCGTCGACGTCGCGGGCCGTGCCTCGCAGCGTGCCGTCGAGGGATCTGGCCGCCGCCTCCGCGTCCCGTCCCGGCTCGGCCAGGGCGGCGACCGCCTCGTGCACCCGGCGGCCGAGCCGGATGCCGAGGTAGACCAGGACCACCACCAGGACATCGCCCAGGAGCTGGTTGAGCAGGCGCATCGGGCGGTCGGCGTACAGCTTCATCCGGACCGCTTTCCCCGCGGGTGACCTGACTAGACTCCGGGCGCGCCGACAACGAGGTCGGGCACCGACGTATCGAAGGACGTTGATAGCCGTGAAGGTCGGCATCCCTCGCGAGGTCAAGAACCACGAGTACCGCGTCGCCATCACCCCGTCCGGCGTCCAC
>DASVBQ010000030.1:0-2482 GCA_036375795.1 Actinomycetes bacterium | reverse complement strand
TCGAGGTGCTCGACGAGAAGGCCCTCAAGAAGGGCGGGTACGGCGGCATCCTCGGCGTCGGGCAGGGCTCCTCCCGGCCACCCCGGCTGGTGAAGCTGACCTACAAGGCCGGCCGCGGCAAGAAGCACCTCGCCCTGGTCGACAAGGGCATCACCTTCGACTCCGGTGGCCTCTCGCTCAAGCCGCCGACGGCGATGGAGTGGATGAAGTCGGACATGGGCGGTGCGGCGGCCATCATCGCCGCCACCACCGCGATCGCCCGCCTGGGGCTGGACGTCAACGTGACCGCATGGGCGCCGCTGGCGGAGAACATGCCGTCAGGCACCGCGCAGCGGCCCTCGGACGTGCTGACCACCTACGGCGGCAAGACGGTCGAGGTGCTCAACACCGACGCCGAGGGCCGGCTCGTGCTCGCCGACGCGCTCGTCCGGGCAAGTGAGGACCAGCCCGACCTCATCGTCGACGTGGCGACCCTCACCGGTGCCCAGCTGGTCGCGCTCGGCAGCCGGACGTCGGCGATCATGTCCAACGACGACGCGGTCCGCGACGCCGTGGCGGCCGCCGCTCGCGCCGCCGGTGAGCAGATGTGGCCGATGCCGCTGCCCGAGGAGCTGCGCGCGTCCATGGACTCGCCGGTCGCGGACATCGCCAACATGGGCGACAAGTACGGCGGCATGCTCGTCGCCGGGCTGTTCCTCAAGGACTTCGTCGGGGCCGGGGTGCGGTGGGCCCACCTCGACATCGCCGGTCCGGCCTGGAACGAGTCGGCGCCGCACGGCTACACCCCGAAGGGCGGCACCGGGCACGCCGTCCGGACGCTGGTCCGCCTCGCCGAGGACGTCGCCGCCGGCGCGCTCTGACGCCCCCCGTCTGAGATTTCCGTCGCGGAAGGTAATTCTTTAGTCACGAAGCGTAACGAGCGCGGACGTCGCCCCGATGGAGCGGTGTCATCGTCACCCGTCCCCGGAGGACTCCCGTGCTCAGCACCCTTGTCGACGCCCTCGTCCAGAAGCTCCGCCTCGCCTCGGTCGCGGTCGCGGTCGCGGTGATCGGTGCCGGCGGCGCCGCGGCCACGGTGGTGACCGTCGCCGACTCGACCTCCGACCCCGCCGTCACGGCGGAGGTGTCCGGGACGGTGACCGCCACCGAGACCGTGACCGCCACCTCCACGGCCACCGCGACGTCCACCGAGACGTCCACGGCGGCGTCCACGGCGACGTCCACGGCCACCTCGACCGAGACGTCGACGGCCACGTCCACCGCGACCCCCACCGCGGTGGCCACGACCGACCCGGCGAGCACGGTGGTCACCACGACCGCTCCCCCGCTGTTCCCGGAGCAGTGCGCGGCGGCGGGCAACCACGGCGAGTACGTCTCCTACGTGGCGAAGGCCACCAAGGGCCTGCCGGACCACGGCGCCCTGGTCTCGGCGGCGGCACAGTCCGACTGCGGCAAGGTCGCCCCCGTCGCGCCGGTCACGACGACGACCGCGAGCACGGCGACGGAGACCACCGCGGCGACGACCGCCACCACCGAGTCGACCGAGACCACCGACGCCGTCACGACGGCGAAGACCAAGAAGGTCAAGGTCGAGAAGTCGGCGAAGGTCAAGAAGGTCAAGCCCGCCAGGGCCACGGGCAAGGGCAGGGGGCTGGCCAAGGGCCACGCCAAGCGCGGCTGACCGCCAGCAGGTCCTAGGAGGCCGCCCCGCCGCTTTCCGGCCGGGCGGCCTTCTTGGCGTTCCAGTCCCGCATCCGCTGCGGGTACCCGACCACGGCGGCGTCGTACGACGGGATGCCGAGCTTGTTCGCCAGCTCGTGCGCGGCGCGCGCGTCCCGGACCCGGCGCCGGGTCCACTCCCCGGTGCTCGCGACGAAGACGACTGTCGTGGTCGAGACGGCGGTCGGCGGCTCCACGAACGCCTCCACCCCGGAGTGCTCGTGGGCGAAGGACATGAGATGCGCGACGTCGGCGCTGTCGGACTGGCGGACCTGGCCAGCGCGCGACCGTCGGCGGAACAGCGGCACCGACGCCTCCTTCCACTGGCCGGCGCGGTGCGCCGAGGTCCGTTTGCCCCAGCAACGGTAGGGCACGGGGCAGGGGTTCCGACCGCGTTCCGCACCGGCGGCCTCCGGGCGAGTCACCCGCTTGCTCACGAGGGGCGCAACGGTGACAGGATGAGGGCGGCAGCCAGCCGGAGAGGCAGCACGTCAGACCAGCCAGGTCCCCCGGGGACCGCGAAGACCGCAAGGAGCACAGCCGTGGCCGACAGCGCCGGCACTGGTGACGCAGCG
Organism: Actinomycetes bacterium; assembly: GCA_036375795.1. Taxonomy (GTDB): domain Bacteria; phylum Actinomycetota; class Actinomycetes; order JACCUZ01; family JACCUZ01; genus DASVBQ01. The sequence continues at coordinate 188 of DASVBQ010000030.1, read as the reverse complement.
TTCGACGTCGTCGTACTCGGAGGTGGCAGCGGCGGCTACGCCTGCGCGCTGCGCGCCGCGCAGCTCGGTCTGAAGGTCGCCCTCGTCGAGAAGGGCGAGCTCGGCGGCACCTGCCTGCACCGGGGCTGCATCCCGACCAAGGCGCTGCTGCACGCGGCCGAGGTGGCCGACTCGTCGCGCGAGAGCGA
>DASVBQ010000095.1:0-17722 GCA_036375795.1 Actinomycetes bacterium | reverse complement strand
TCCGGCCAGACGTGCGCGTTGAGCCGGACGTTCCCGGCCCGGTCGCCCGGCCGGATGCCGCTCTTCCGGTCCCAGGCGAAGAGCTCTTTCCCGGCCGTGGTGAGGGGAGGTGCGCCCGGGACGCGCCCGACGCGAGGCGGCGTGACGATGCCGGCGCGCTTGGTGATTCCGGGGATCGAGAGTGTCCGCGGGGTGAACGGGTGCCGGACGGTGGCGCACGACCTGCGCGGCGTGGCGGTCGTCGGCGCTGCGGTCGCCGTCGCAGTCGGGGTCGGGGTCGGCGTGGCGGACGCTCCGGGCTCCGGGGCGATCGCGGAGTACGCCGGCGGTGCGTGCTGCGGAACCCAGCCGTCCGCTCCCACGAGCCAGCTCCAGACCGTGGCGACGACCACGGCCAACGCAACGGCGCTCATCCGCGTCACCGGCTGCTCCAGGTGTGCCCGCGACCAGTCGTTGGTCGGAGCGATGACGGTACCTGCGAACACGTCGGCGCCGGGGCAGAACAAGATCTTTGTCCTCCGGCCGGGCTACGGCAGTGAGACGCCGGCCACGCTGTGTCACGGGCTCGGGCCGCCGGCGACCCAGACTTCGACTTCGCTGGTGATCACCACCGCCGCATGGGCCGGATCGTGGATCCGTACGCTGCCCCCGTGGACGACACGGCGGTGAGAGTACAGCGGGTGGCGGCGTACGGCGTCGTCCATGACTCAGCGGGTCGCGTGCTGCTCGCGCGGCTGACCGACCGCACGTCGCACCCGGGCTGGTGGACCCTTCCCGGCGGCGGCGTCGACCACGGCGAGCACCCCGAGGCGGCAGTTGTCCGCGAGGTGTGGGAGGAACTGGCGTCCCGATGAGCGTCGACGACCTCGACCTGGAGACCGCGGGCGTCGCGGAGGTCGGCGCGGCGATGGCCCGTGGCGCGGTCACCAGCGTCGCGCTCGTCCACGGCTACCTCGGGCGGATCGACGCCCTGGACCGCCGGGGGCCGTCGGTGCACGCGATCCGCTGTCTCGCGCCGGACGCCGAGGAGCAGGCGCACGCCCGTGACCGGCAGCGCCGGGACGGGCAGGTGCGCGGTCCGCTGCACGGCGTGCCCGTGCTGGTGAAGGACAACATCGACGTGGCCGGTCTGCCGACCACCGGCGGGGCGCTCGCGTTGGAGCATTCGGTCCCCGACAGGGACGCGGACCTGGTCACGCGCCTGCGCGACGCCGGAGCCGTCGTGCTGGGCAAGACCAACCTCACCGAGCTCGCCAACTTCATGACGGAGAACATGCCGAGCGGCTACTCGTCCCTGGGCGGGCAGGTGCTCAACCCGTACGACGTGAGCCTGTCGCCGTGCGGCTCCAGCAGCGGTTCCGGGGCCGCGGCCGCGCTCGGCCTGGCCACCGTCACGGTTGGCACCGAGACCGACGGCTCGATCATCTGCCCCTGTGACGCGCAGAGCCTCGTCGGGGTGAAGCCGACACTCGGTCGGGTGAGCGGCACCGGCATCCTGCCCATCGCGGCCAGCCAGGACTGCGCGGGCCCGATGACCCGCACCGTCACCGACGGCGCGGCCCTGCTCGCGGCGTTGAGCGGCGGCGAGGGCTACGACCTGGCTCCGGACGCACTGGCCGGGGCCCGGCTCCTCGCCCCACCCGCCCCGGACGACCTGCCCGCGGAGGATCGCGACCTGCTCCTCGCCGCGCTCGACGCGTTGCGCGCACACGGCGCGGAGGTCCTCGACGTGCCGGAAATGGCGCAGACCGACGAGACGGAGGTGCTGCACTACGAGTTCGCCCGCGACGTGGACGCCTACCTCGCCCGGCTGCCCGAGGGCTCGCCGATGCGGACCCTGGCCGACATCGCCCGCTGGAACGAGGAGCACTCCGCCGAGGCTCTCAAGTACGGCCAGGTCCATGTGCGCAGGGCGCTCGAGGTCGACCACGAGCGGGACCGCGCCGCGTACGCCGCTGCCCGCGCCCGTGACGTCGCCGTAGCCGGCGAGCTCGGCCTCGACGCCGTCCTGGACGCCCACGGCGCCGACGCGGTGGTCACCCCCTCGTGGCGCGGCGCGGGCATCGCGGCGCGCGCCGGCTACCCGAGTGTGGTGGTCCCGGCCGGCTACCGGCCGACCGGAAGGCGACCCTTCGGCATCACGTTCCTCGGCCGGGCCCACAGCGAGGCACGCCTGCTTGCACTCGCGTGGCAGTTCGAGCAGGCCACCAGGCACCGGCTTCCGGTTTCGCAGGTCAACCCCTCGCTGCTGCGGTAGCGTCCGCGTCGGGCGCCGGTGCCGAAACCGGCGCCCTCAGGTGTCCGGGGGCGGGCTGGGGACGGAGGGGTGGCGGTGCCGCACAGCGGTCGACCCGCGCGCATCCTGCTCGTCGAGGACAGCGTCGCCGACGCCAAGCTCTTCGGTATGGCGCTCGAGGAGAACGGCTCCACCTCCGAGGTGCTCCGCGTCGAGGACGCGGCTGAGGCGCTGGCCTACCTCGAGGCGGCCGAGTCAGGCGATCTGCCGAGGCCGGACCTCGTGGTCCTCGACCTCAACCTGCCGCGCGCCGGCGGCCTCGAGGTGCTGCGTCGGATCCGCTCCGAACCGGCGCTGCGGACCGTTCCGGTCGTCGTGTTCAGCACCTCACGGGCGGACGTGGACGTCTCCGCCGCCTACGCCTTGGGCGCCAGCTCGTACGTCGTCAAGCCGCTCGACCTGCACCGCTTCATGGCGGTCGTCCGATCCATCGAGGACTACTGGACGGCGGTCGTCCGGCTGCCCTGACCAGGGCGGCTCATCGGGACCGGAGCGGTATCGGCCCTGTCCAACGGCACCAGTGACGATCTAGGATCCGCGCATCGGTGACGACTGCGGGTGAACCGGACGTCAGCGACCATCTCGACCCGGATCGTTCAGAGCGGAGATGACATGCGAACGGTGAAGTCGCTGTCGGCCATCGCACTCTCGATGTTTGTGTGCGCCCTCCTTCCCGCGGGCGCCGGGGCGCCCCAGGCGGCAGGGTCGGAGTCGTCTCCGTACTGCGATCCGGGCGGGTCGGGGGCCGGGTCGCACGTGCCGTCCGGCGCTCCCGTGCTCGCCCGCGGCGGGGACGCGCGGGAGCCCGACCTCGGCGACGTGCACGAGGACCTGCCGGCCGCCGCCAAGGGCAAGGCGGGCAAGCGCTTCACGACGACCGTCCCGGTGTACTTCCACGTCGTCACCGACGGCGCGGTCGGCGCGCTCACCGACGACCAGATCACCGCGCAGATCGGCGTGCTCGACAACACATTCGCCGGGGGCGAGGGCGGCGACAGGACCGGGTTCGGGTTCGAGCTCGCCGGTGTGACCCGCACGGACAACGCGGACTGGTTCTACGCGAATCCGGGCGGCACCAACGAGCACACGATGAAGCGGACCCTGCGCCAAGGTGGGGCCGATGCGCTCAACCTGTACTCGACGACGGCGGGCGACTACCTCGGCTGGGCTTACCTGCCCTCGATCCTGACCAAGCCGGGGCAGGCGTACCTGGACGGGGTCGTCGTCGACTGGGAGTCGATGCTGGGAACGTCGACCAGGTACGCCGGGCGCTACGACCAGGGCGAGACGGCCACGCACGAGGTGGGTCACTGGCTCAACCTCGAGCACACGTTCTACGGCGGCTGCAACGCCAAGGGGGACTTCGTCGACGACACGCCTGCCCAGAAGGTGCCGACCAACGGCTGCCCGGAGGACAAGGACACGTGCAGCGAGCCTGGACTCGACCCGATCCACAACTACATGGACTACTCCTACGACTCCTGCTACACGGAGTTCACACCCGGCCAGACGCAGCGGATGAGGGACGCCTGGCTGTACTACCGCGCCGCCGGCTAGTTCTAGAACCGACGCCGCGCCACTCTCGTCGAGCGGCTGTGCGTCCGGCGCCGTCCGGCACGTTCAGCTGCTGCGCTTCTCGCGGACGAACACGACCAGGTTCGCCCGCTTGACCTCGAACAGCTCGGTCGCCTCGATCAGGTCGCTCAGCTTCCGGTAACCGTAGTTGCGTGGGTCGAACGACGCCTGGTTGCCGATCTGGCTGCCCACCGACGCCAGGTGCGCCCAGCCGTCGTCGCCGCTCACCGCATCGACGGCGTTGCGCAGCATCTGCACGAGGCGGGTGTCGCCGCGCAACTTCTTCGGGTCAGCGGGCTCGAGCACCGGACCGTCGGGCTTCGCCGATGTCTGCCCGAGTCCTTCGACGTACGTGAACGTCGAGCAGGCGTTGACGAACGGTTCGGGTGTCTTCCGCTCCCCGAAGCCGTAGACCTTCGCACCGTCGGTCAGCAGACGCATGACCAGCGGCGTGAAGTCCGCGTCACTCGAGACGATGGCAAAGCCGTCCATGGTGCCCGCGTAGAGAAGGTCCATCGCGTCAATCACCATCGCCATGTCGGACGCGTTCTTGCCGCTGCTGTACGCGAACTGCTGGATGGGGCGGATCGCGTAGGCATGCAGCGTCGCTTCCCACTGCTTGAGGTTGGGGCTCTTCCAGTTGCCGTAGGCTCGCCGGACGTTGGCGGCGCCATGGCGCGCCACTTCCGCCAAGATCACGTCGATCTTCGACGCCGGAGCGTTGTCGGCATCGATCAGCAGCGCGATGCGCGTCTCGCCATCGTCCACGGTTACATCCCCCTCGAGTCGGTCGAGCCTAGCCAGGGCCGCAGGGCATCAGGGCTCATTCCGTGCGTGAGGGACAACGTCATGAAGGTGCTGTTGCGGCTCGAGCGGTGATCGCCGAAGGGTCGCGCAGCCCGGGCTGCGCCGAGATCGGGAGATCGGAGTGCCGCGGCCCCACAGGTAGGCGTGCGACTGCTCCGATCATGCGACAACGCGCAGCGCGCGGACTGATTCGGAAAGGTGGCCGAGGTAGCGCAGGCTTGACGATGTCGGCCGCCGGTCAGGCCGTCGGCATCACGTAGAACCGCTCCACCAGGCTGCCCTCCGGAAGGCCGACCGCCACTGCGCCGGAGCCGTACCACGCGCGGAGCCGGTCCTCGAGGTCCTCCATGTGCGCGGTCTGGCTCTCGTGGGCCCGCAGCGCCGCCAGCTTGGTGTCGAAGATGGCCGTGATCTCCACGTGGTGGTTGCTGTCCGGGTGTGCCATGACCCAGGTCTCGGCGACCGCCCACTCCTCCAGGGCTTCCTCCCGCAGCAGCTCGGGGTGGGCGAACGGGTTGCGGGCGTCCGGATAGACCGCGGCCATCGCGGCCGTGCCCGCCGCGAGGTGGTCGGGGTGGCTCGCCCCCAGCCGCGCCCAGTTCCGCTCCGGGCTCTGGATGAGCATCCGCTGCGGTCGGACCTGCCGGATCACGCGGCTGATGTCGCGGCGCAGCTCGATCGAGGCCTCGAGCCGCCCGTCCGGATAGCCCAGGAACCGCACGTCGTGCACGCCGACGACCTTGGCGGCGGCCTCCTGCTCCGCCCGTCTGATCCCGGGGATCTCGGACCGGTCCACCGACGGGTCGAAGCCGCCCGCGTCCCCGTCGGTGATGACGCAGTAGACGACCTCGTGCCCGGCGGCGGTCCAGGTGCTGACCGTCCCGGCTGCTCCGAAGTCGACGTCGTCGGGGTGGGCGGTGACAACCAGCACCCGCTCGATCTCGTGGTCTTCCAGCACGCCGGACATCGTAGACACGGCTCAAGGCCGCGCGTCGGCGCGTCGATCACCCCTTGTGGTCCCGTCCCGTCTGCTGCCTGTCCTCGTGGCCCTCGCCGTCGTCCTCCCCACCACGTCGGCGCACGCGGTCACGGTCGCGCCGACCACGCGCACGTTCGGCGCGGTGATCGACGTTCCCGCCGCCTGGGAGCGGGAGAGCAGCTGCAGCCAGACCGAGAAGAAGGGCCCACGCAAGCTGCGCAAGCTGCTCGTCGCGACGTACGGCCTGGTGTCCTCCAACATCCTGCGTCCCTGCAGCGGCGCCGACTCCGGCCACGAGGAGGGTCGCGCGCTGGACTGGATGGTGAGCGTCCGGGACCCCGCGCAGAAGGAGATGGGCGACTCGTTCCTGTCCTGGCTGCAGGCGCCCGACGAGTTCGGCAACCCCTCGGCGATGGCCCGCCGGCTGGGCATCTCCTACGTCATCTGGAACAACGCCATGTGGCGCCCGGCGACCGGCGCGTGGACGGAGTACGGCGGCTGCACGGCTCCCACGAAGCGGTTCAAGCGCTTCGACACGACCTGCCACCGCAACCACGTGCACGTGAGCTTCAGCTGGGACGGCGCGCTCGGCCGGACCTCGTTCTACACCGGGTACGTCGCCTGTCCCGCCCCTGCATACAACCCCTGGGTGCCCGCCGTGCTGCCGCCGGTGTCCGACGTGGTGCCGGTCGAGACGGTCCGCGTCCTCGGCACCCGCCGCGGCGTCGGCCTGCCGTCTGGGCCGTGCCGGGTGCACCCGGACGTGCGCGTCGACGTCCGCGTGCTCGGTGTCGGTGGCATCCCGGCCACCGGGGTCTCGTCGGTCGTCCTGCGTACGGCCGTGGCCAGGTCCGACGCCCCGGCCCAGCTCCGGGTCTGGACGGCCGGAACCGCCCTCCCGCTGGACCCCGTGGTCACCGCCGAGAAGGGCACCGACGCCTGGACCACCGTGACCGTTCCGGTGGGTCCGGACGGGCTGGTCAGCCTGCAGCTCACCGGCGGCATGGGGCATCTCGTGGTGGACGCGACCGGCTACACGGTCGGCGCCGCCGCCTAGACTTGCGGGGAGATGAGCACCCTCTTCGACGACACCTTCCCGCTCCCCGACGCAGCCCCTCGCCGGGCGCGCGCCGGCGACCCGTCCCTCCTCCTCGAGGGCCTCAACGAGCAGCAGCGGGCCGCCGTCGTCCACGAGGGCTCGCCGCTGCTGATCGTCGCCGGCGCCGGGTCGGGCAAGACGCGGGTCCTCACCCATCGCATCGCCCACCTGCTCGAGGCGCGCAAGGTCCACCCCGGCTCGATCCTCGCGATCACCTTCACCAACAAGGCCGCGGGCGAGATGAAGGAACGGGTCGCCGCGCTCGTCGGGAACCGCGCGCGGATCATGTGGGTCAGCACGTTCCACTCGGCCTGCGTGCGGATCCTGCGCCGTGAGGCCAAGCACGTCGGGCTGAGCTCGAGCTTCTCGATCTACGACCAGGCCGACTCGCAACGCCTGATGACCCTGGTCTGCCGCGAGCTCGACCTCGACCCTAAGCGCTACAACCCGCGCTCCTTCTCGATCCAGGTCAGCAACCTGAAGAACGAGCTGGTCGACTACGAGACGTACGCCGGGCAGGCCCAGACCCACATCGAGCAGACCATGGCCGAGGCCTACGCGCTCTACCAGCGTCGGCTGCGCGAGGCCAACGCGCTCGACTTCGACGACCTCATCATGACCACGGTCAACGTGCTGCAGGTGTTCCCGGACGTCGCGGAGCACTACCGGCGCCGGTTCCGGCACGTCCTGGTCGACGAGTACCAGGACACCAACCATGCGCAGTACGTCCTGGTGAAGGAGCTCGTCGGCGACGGCTCCGACGGCATCGCTCCCGCCGAGCTGTGCGTCGTCGGCGACGCCGACCAGTCCATCTACGCCTTCCGCGGCGCGACGATCCGCAACATCCTCGCGTACGAGCAGGACTACCCGGACGCCCGCACGATCCTGCTGGAGCAGAACTACCGCTCCACGCAGACGATCCTCTCCGCGGCCAACGCGGTCATCGCGCGCAACCAGTCGCGCAAGCCGAAGAACCTGTGGTCCGACGCCGGCGAGGGCGAGCGGGTGGTCGGCTACGTCGCCGACAACGAGCACGACGAGGCGTCCTTCGTCGCCGGCGAGGTGGACCGGCTCGGCGACGAGGAGGGCATCAAGCCCTCGCAGATCGCAGTGTTCTACCGCACGAACGCGCAGTCCCGGGTGTTCGAGGAGGTGTTCATCCGTGTCGGCCTCCCGTACAAGGTGGTGGGGGGTGTGCGCTTCTACGAGCGGCGCGAGGTCCGCGACGCCCTCGCCTACCTGCGGCTGCTGGCCAACCCCGAGGACACGGTGTCGCTGCGGCGCATCCTCAACGTCCCCAAGCGGGGCATCGGCGACCGCGCCGCGGCCTGCCTGGAGGCGCTCGCCCAGCGCGAGAACCTCTCCTTCGCGCAGGCGCTGCGGCGCTGCGAGGACGCCTACGGCCTGGCCGCGCGATCCCTCGTCGCGGTGCAGGGCTTCCGCCAGCTGATCGACGACCTGCGCACGCTGGTCGAGGCCGGCACCGGCCCGGCCACGGTGCTCGAGGCGGTCCTGGAACGTACGGGGTACGCGGGCGAGCTGGCCGGCTCGGCCGACCCGCAGGACCAGACCCGTCTGGAGAACCTCCAGGAGCTCGTCTCCGTAGCGCGCGAGTTCGAGGAAGCCAACGCTGCCACCGAGGGCGGCGCGACGCTCACCGAGTTCCTCGAGCAGGTCGCCCTGGTGGCCGACTCCGACGAGATCCCCGACGAGCCGGAGGAGGGGGAGCCGGGCGAGGCGGGCGGCGTGGTCACGCTGATGACCCTGCACACCGCCAAGGGCCTGGAGTTCCCGGTGGTTTTCCTCACCGGCCTGGAGGACGGCGTCTTCCCGCACCAGCGCTCGCTGGGCGACCCGGGGGAGCTGGAGGAGGAGCGCCGGCTGGCCTACGTCGGCGTGACCCGGGCCCAGCAGCGGCTCTACCTCAGCCGCTCGGTCGTACGCAGCGCGTGGGGCACGCCGCAGCACTACCCGGCGTCACGGTTCCTGGAGGAGGTCCCCTCGGAGCTGGTCGACTGGCGCCGCGAGGAGTCCACGGTGACCAGCGTGCCCGCGGTGGCCGCCGTGGCGGCCCGGTCCAGTGCACGCTCGCCGGGCAACCGGGTGGTCATCCACCTCGAGCCGGGCGACCGGGTGACGCACGACACCTTCGGGATGGGCACCGTCGTCGCCGTGGAGGGCGCGGGGGAGCGGGCGGTCGCCTCGATCGACTTCCGTACCCAGGGCGTGAAGCGCCTGCTGCTGCGCTACGCGCCGGTGGAGAAGCTGTAACCGGGCGGGTTCCGTCGGCTCGTGACCCCCGGTACCACGGTCCTTGGATGTGTCACGCGGTCTAGGGCGATGGAGTGCCCGTGTCAGCCGGTGACGGTTCGAGCGACGAGCTCACGGATGGCAGTGTGCCGGTGGGAGTGCCGGACGGCGCCGTCGGCGCGGGCGTCGTGCTCGGCGTCTGGCTGGGTGTCGGCGGGCTCGACGTGGGGCTCGGCTTGGGGGTTGCGGAGGCGGATCGCGTCGAAGGCGCCGTGGGGCTCTGGGTGACGGACGGCCTCTCGTCGGGTGCGACGGGAGTGGGCGGAGGACGCACGAGGACGTAGACCGTCAGCACCACGAGGAAGAACACGATGAGGGCCAATGTGGACGGCCGGATGCCTCCAACTCTCATGCCTGGCCGCTGGGGGTTCCGGTGTCCAGCGTCGGCGCGACGATGATGCCCTCTGTGCGCAGAGCATCGGCGATGCGTGCCCTCAGCTCGCGACCCACCTCGAACTGCTTGCCCGGGAGGGTGCGGGCGACGATCCGGATGCTGAGCTGGTCGACCTCGATGCTCTCGACGCCCATCACCGATGGCGCATCCAGTAACAGGGCGCGCAGCTCGTCGGTGGCATAGGCCGCGGTCCCCACATCCTGCAGTATCGCCGTCACCTTGCTCACGTCGGACGTGCTCGGCACCGGTACGTCGATCACGACGCGGGCCCAGTCGCGCGAGAGGTTCGTGGCCTGCACGATCTGTCCATTCGGTGTGATGACCACTTCGCCGTTGACCGTGCGCAGCTGGGTGACTCGCAGCGTGACGTCCTCGACGGTTCCCTGGACCGGTGCACCCGTGCCCGGCAGTGCGAGTCGGACGACATCGCCGAAGCCGTACTGGTGCTCCGTGATGATGAAGAAGCCGGCCAGGATGTCCTGGACGAAGCGCTGAGCGCCGAAGCCGAGGGCCACCCCCAGAACGGTCGCGGGGGCGACGAGGCCGCTGACAGGCACACCGAGGCGCTGGACGACGAGCACGGCCGTGACGAAGTAGATCAGGACGATCACGGCCCAGGTCACCGCCTGCGTCAGAGCGTGGCGGTGCTTTGCCGTCTCCGAGCGCACCAGGGAGTCGGACTCCTCGACCTTGAGGTCGATCCGAGTGGTGATCCGCCCCCCGAACCAGCCCGCGAAGCGCGCCAGCAGAACCGCACCCGTGACGATGAGCAAGATCTCCAGCCCGCTGCGGCGCGCCCACGTGGACATGTCGGTCAGTGGCTGGACAGCAGTCAGCACGAACCCATGGTGCTGGACGGAGTCACGCCACCGTTAGCCGGCCACGTGCGGCGGCGCTGCAGGATCGGTCGGGGTCTGTCCCCGCGCGACGGCCCTGAAGCGTCGAACGGGCAGTCGCGGACCGGTCAGACCTTGACGCCGTGCGCGCGCAGCCAGGTCAGCGGCGGAACCGGTGCACCGTCGTGGGGGCGGACCTCGAGGTGCAGGTGGTCACCCGTCGAGTTGCCGGTGGAGCCGACCCGGCCGATCACGTCGCCCGCCTTGACCGTGCCGCTGGTCTGCTCGAAGGACGACAGGTGGGCGTACCAGGTCACCGTGCCGTCCTCGTGCTCCACGACGATCTTGTTGCCGTAAGCGCCGTCGTACCCGGCGAAGATGACCTTCCCGTCGCCGACCGCGCGGACCGGCGTGCCGGAGGGTGCCGCGAAGTCCTGACCGGTGTGCGCGCTGCTCCACAGGCCGTACTCCCCGAAGCCGGCGGTCAGCCGGAAGCCCAGGACGGGTGCGACCCACTTCGGCCGGGCCTTCTCGGCCGCGATCCGGGCCTCCTTGGCCGCCTTCTGCGCCAGCTTGACAGCCTCCGCACGCGCGGTGCGCAGGCGGCTGGCCCGCTCCTCCTGCTGCGCGGCGAGGGTGTTGCGCAGCTGGACGGCGGAGATCGCCATCTGCGTCGACGGGCCGGTGGTGGCCGCCGCCGCGGGAGCCGACGAGGCCGCCTGGCGGGCGTCGCCGATCGCGCCGGGGACGTTCATACCGCTGACGGTGAAGGCTGCGAGGGTGGCGGCGGTGACGTATGCGGGTCCGCCTGTGTTCTTGGGTCGGCGGTGACGTCCGCGGGTGGGGCGGCGAGGTGGCACAGGGGGACTGCCTCGTCGTCGGGGGAGGGGGACCGAGGGACCATAACGAAGGGATTACACCCCCGTACAACTGGGTACGTGTGCAGAAGTTGTTCAACTACGCTTTGTGCACAGAACGGGACAAGTTGTCCATATCTGCTCCGGCCCGCCGCGAACGGTGCCGGTCGCCCGGACCGTCGGTCGTGATCGAGGTCACCCCCGGCGTCACGGTGGCGCCGTGCGAGTCCAGCTGGGCCAGGGTCAGAGAGATCTCGTGGACCGTGCGGCGGTGGATCGGCAGAGACATGTGCCCGACGCCGCGGACGAGCAGGTTGCGCGCGTCGAGGTCCGCGTGGTCGACCCGGGCGTTGCGCTTCGGCACGATCAGCTGGTCCAGGTCGCTCCACACGGCGAGGAACCGGGTCCGGCAGCCCGGCGCCGGCTGCGCCAGCTCGCGGACCAGGTCGCTGCCCGGGCACAGCTGGCGGGCCAGCCGGTGCGGCACGACCTGCGCGGTGCGCGTCCCGGCGTGCGGGGTGCCCAGGGTGACCAGGGTGTGCACCCGCTCGTCACCGCCGAGGCGTTGCACGTAGTAGCGCGCGATCAGCCCGCCCATGCTGTGGCCGATCACGTGGATCCGCTCGAAACCGGTCTCCTCGCACAGCTGCTCGACGCGCGTGGCGAGCCCGGTTGCGGCGAGCCGGACATCGCGGGTGAGTGGGCTGTAGTTGAGCGTCAGCACCCGGTGGAACCCGCGCCGGCGCAGCCCGCGGCGCAACAGCGTGAAGATCGATCGGTTGTCGACCATGCCGTGGACCATGAGGATCGGCGTGCCCGCTGCCTCCACGTCGCCGATGAACAGCCCGCGCTGCACGGGCGACAGCCCGGCGAGGTCGCGGCGCCCGACGTCGTGATGCCGGGCCCGCTCGGCGACGACGCCCAGGGGGTACATCGCGACGTGAGCAGCGACCCACCCGACCTCGATCGCCGCGCCTGCTACACCGGTCGGGCTGAGCATGCTCGCCGCCCCTTGGCGCACGCCGGCGACGCGTGCGGCCAACGTGCTGCGGCTCGACGTCAGCCCGGCGACCCGGTCTCGCACCTGAGCACCTCCCGACCGACCCCGACAGGTCGTTGCTTGGGAAACGGTAAACCCGGCCTACCCCCTTCGAGGGTGCGGGACGCGCGAAATAGTGCAATCGTCCGGTCGGCTACTCTCCCCCCGTGACTTCCAGCGGACCGGTGCGGGTCGTCGTCGCGAAACCCGGGCTCGACGGGCACGACAGAGGCGCCAAGGTCGTCGCCCGCGCACTGCGCGACGCCGGCGTCGAGGTCGTCTACACCGGGCTGCACCAGACGCCCGAGCAGATCGTCGAGACGGCGATCCAGGAGGACGCCGACGCCATCGGCATGTCGGTCCTGTCCGGCGCCCACATGACGCTGTTCGCCCGCGTCATCGAGCTGCTGGCCGAGCGCGACGCCTCCGACATCGTGGTCTTCGGTGGCGGCATCGTGCCCGAGGCGGACCTCCCCGAGCTGGAGCGCATGGGGGTCGCCAAGGTGTTCACCCCCGGTGCCACCACCGGCGAGATCGTGAGCTGGGTGCGTGAGCACCTCGGCGAGCGTTCGCCCGCCTGACCCGGCCGCTATCCCGTCACCCCTCCGCCGAGCACCGGCAGCGTCAGGACGCCCGGGTCGTCCGGCGAGGTCAGCACCGTTACCGGCGTGACCACCTTGTTGTTGCGGTACGCCGCGTCGGTCGCGGCGACCGCGACGGAGATGCGATGGCCGGCCTGGTAGCGGTGCACGACGCCGGGCAGCTCCAACTGCACCGGTCGGCGCACGTCCGCCACCCGGGTCGGCGACACGAGCCGGTGCACCAGCGTCTTGGTGCCGTCCGGGGCGACGTCGTAGATCTTCGCGAAGAGCAGCAGCTGGCCGCCCGGGCCGCCCGCCTGGGTCTGCTCCGCGACCGGTGAGGACAGCCGCAGCGCCAGGCGGGGGACGCCCACCGAGTCCACCCGGGTGGCGAGCGGCGCCGTCGTCCAGGACGCGAACGTGCCCGGCGCGTCGTACGGCGGCGTGACGTCGTCGGGGATCGCCGCGCCCTGCAGCGCGGCCACCTCGCTGTAGCTCGTGGGCACCTCGCCGGCGAGGTTCGCGTAGGACGCGCTGCCGGTCTGGACCGCGGACCGGTCGGTGACGAGACGGTCCGCCCCGGACAGGTAGAGCTGCTGCGTGGTCCCGACCGGGTAGCGCGAGGACGTGCCGTAGGCAGGCGTTGCGATGCCGGTGTAGTCGACCCAGTCGCGGAAGTACGCGAAGCGTGGGCCGGTCGAGACCTTGCGGTCCTTCAGGTGCCTGGCGAACCACCGCGCGATCCGCTTGCCCTCGTAGCTGCTCGTCGGGCTCGCCATGTCCAGCTCGCCCGGCGCCGGTTCCCCGCCGCCGCTGTGCCCCCACGACTGCCAGATCATCTTCACCGGAGTGCGCTGGGCTCGGAGGGCCCGGTAGGTGGCGACCGCCTCCTGCAGGTTGAACAGCGTGTCGTTCTCGCCCTGCACGAGCAGCGTGGGGATGCGGATCTTCTCCACGTACGACGTGACGCTGGCGTGCCGGGCGAAGTCGATGGTGTCCTGCGTCGGGTAGCCGAGCGCGTCCATCTGCGCCTTCGCGGTGCAGGCCTCGTCGGCGAAGTTCGGGCAGCCGGTGTTGCGCGAGGGGTCGGTGCGCGCGTACTCGATGCCGTCGGCGATGCCGACGCCGAAGAACAGGCTGGTCCAGCCGACCTTCTCGGTCCCCGGCGTCCGGTAGGTGACTCCCCGCTCGAGGTCGGTGTTGTTCGGCGCGAGCGAGTAGGCCAGGTCGTTCCAGGTGATGATCGGGACGATCGTGTCGACCCGCGGGTCGATGCCGGCGACGGCGAACTGGACCTGGCCGCCGTACGACCCGCCGACCATGCCGACCCTGGGGTCGTGGCGGCGGGCCTGGCCGTCGTGCGCGACCGGGTCCTTGCGGACGTAGCGCACCGTGGTGCCGTCGTTGGCCCGCCGGCCGCCGCCGAGGTAGGTCACCAGCTGCTTCGCGGCGCGTCCGTCCCACTCCGGGTCGTCGAGGGTGATCTTGCAGTCGGACCCGCCGAACCCGAGCCCGGAGTAGGAGAGGACGACGTAGCCCTTCCTCGCGAAGGCCTGGCCGAGCTGGGCCTGGTCGTCCTTCGACCCGCCGAAGCCGTTCGTCGTGAGGATCGCCGGCTTCGGGCGCCTCGCCGTCGCCGTCGAGGGCCGGTAGAGGTCGAACACCACGGTGCAGACCGTCCGCTGGCCGACCGGTCCGACGGTGACGTCGATCTCCTTGGTCTGCACGGTGACCGTGGTCTCGGCCTGGGCGACGGGGGCCATGGCCAGCAGCCCGGCGACGAGCGCGCCGGTCGTGGCCAGCGCGCCGAGCAGCGTGCCGTGGTTGCGTCGCACCGAGTGCCTCCGAGGCGGTTGTCGCGGGCGGGACGTCTCGCCCGGTTCAACGCGTGCACGGTGCTCCGGTTACGCTCCCGTGGCGCGGTCCTGCCCCTCGGGCGGATCCGCATGAACCCCGCGAAAGCCCGCGAAAGCCCGGAAGAACCTGCGAGGACGAAGCCGTGGACCTCTTCGAGTACCAGGCGCGAGACCTGTTCGAGAAGCACGGCGTCCCCGTGCTCGGCGGCGCCGTGGCCGAGACGCCGGAGGAGGCCCGCGCCGCCGCCGAGCGACTGCTGCCGGAGGGCGGGGGACGGGTCGTCGTGAAGGCCCAGGTCAAGACCGGCGGACGCGGCAAGGCCGGCGGCGTCAAGCTCGCCGCGTCGGCGGACGAGGCCGCCCAGGTCGCCAAGCAGATCCTGGGCATGGACATCAAGGGGCACACCGTGCACCGCGTGATGCTCGCGCCTGCGGCCGCGATCGAGGAGGAGTACTACTTCTCGGTCCTGCTCGACCGGGCCAACCGCACCTACCTCGCGATGGCCTCCCGCGAAGGCGGCATGGAGATCGAGCAGCTCGCCGTCGAGAAGCCCGAGGCGCTCGCCCGGGTGGCGGTCGACGCACTGGCCGGGATCGATCAGGCCACGGCCCGCGAGATCACCGAGAAGGGCGGCTTCCCGGCCGAGGTGGCCGACCAGGTCGCCGCGATCGTGGAGCAGCTGTGGGGTGTGTTCGTCGCCGAGGACGCCACGCTGGTCGAGGTCAACCCGCTGGTGAAGACCAGCGACGGCCGCGTCGTCGCGCTCGACGCCAAGGTGACCCTCGACGGCAACGCCGACTTCCGCCAGCCCGACCACGCCGGGCTCGAGGACGAGAAGTCCGCGGACCCGCTCGAGGCCAAGGCCAAGGAGAAGGACCTCAACTACGTCAAGCTCGACGGCGAGGTCGGGATCATCGGCAACGGTGCGGGTCTCGTGATGAGCACGCTCGACGTCGTGGCCTACGCCGGTGAGGAGTTCGGCGGCGTGAAGCCGGCCAACTTCCTCGACATCGGCGGCGGCGCCTCGGCCGAGGTGATGGCCAACGGGCTCGACATCATCCTCGGCGACCCGGCCGTGAAGTCGGTCCTCGTCAACGTCTTCGGTGGCATCACCGCCTGCGACGAGGTGGCCAACGGCATCGTGCAGGCGCTGGAGCTGCTCAAGGGCCGGGGCGACTCGATCGGCAAGCCGCTCGTGGTACGCCTCGACGGCAACAACGCCGAGGAGGGCCGGCGGATCCTCGACGAGGCCGAGCACGACATCGTCGAGATGGTGGACACGATGGACGGAGCGGCCCGACGGGTCGCCGAGCTGGCTGCGAAGTAAGGGACGGGCGACAGACATGGCCATCTGGCTCACGAGTGACAGCAAGGTCGTCGTCCAGGGGATGACCGGCTCCGAGGGCAGCAAGCACACCCGGCGGATGCTCGCCTCAGGCACCCAGGTCGTCGGCGGTGTCAACCCGCGCAAGGCCGGCACCTCGGTGGACTTCGACGGCACCAGCCTCCCGGTGTTCGCCACGGTCGGCGAGGCGATGAAGGAAACCGGCGCCGACGTGTCGGTCGTCTTCGTACCGCCGGCCTTCACCAAGGACGCGGTCATCGAGGCGGTCGACGCGCAGATCCCCCTGTGCGTCGTCATCACCGAGGGCATCCCGGTCCATGACACCGCGGCCTTCTACCAGTACGCCGCCAACTCCGGCGCGACGCGGATCATCGGCCCGAACTGCCCGGGGCTGATCAGCCCCGGCAAGGCCAACGCCGGCATCATCCCGGCGAACATCACCAAGGCCGGTCGCATCGGGCTGGTCTCCAAGTCCGGCACCCTGACGTACCAGATGATGTACGAGCTGCAGGACATCGGCTTCTCCACCTGCGTCGGCATCGGCGGCGACCCGGTCATCGGCACCACGCACATCGACTGCCTCGCGGCCTTCCAGGACGATCCCGAGACCGACGCGATCGTGATGATCGGCGAGATCGGCGGCGACGCCGAGGAGCGCGCGGCGGCCTACATCGCCGACCACGTGACGAAGCCGGTGGTCGGCTACGTCGCCGGGTTCACCGCGCCCGAGGGCAAGACGATGGGCCACGCCGGCGCCATCGTCTCCGGCTCGTCGGGCACCGCACAGGCCAAGAAGGAGGCCCTCGAGGCCGTCGGCGTGAAGGTCGGCAAGACCCCTTCCGAGACCGCCCGCCTGATGCGCGAGGTCATGACGGCCCGCTGACGAACCTCTCCCACCCGAAGCGGACCGGTTCCCGGCGGCGTGTCGCCGTCCGGAGCCGGTCCACTTCGGTGTCAGCGGTCAGCGGTCAGCGGTCAGCGGTCAGCCGACGGCGCGGTCCAGCGCGGTCTGCAGGCGGTCGGCGGTCCAGACCCAGCTGACGGACTCGGGCTGGCCCATCGAGTTCCACGAGAGCAGGACGACGACGTTCGACGTACGGGCCATGCCGAGCTCGAGGTAGCTCGGTTCGGAGTTGGGCGTCTCGGAGCTGCGGGACACGTGGACTGCCGCGTCGGCGCCGGTGACGTCGAGGGGCGCCCACCGGGTCTGGACGTTGTCCGCGGGTGTGCCGACGGTGCAGCCGGTCAGCGACTTCGCCACGGTGTCGAGCGCGTCCTGGGCGGCCGCAGCGTCCGGGAACCGCAACACGTGCTCGGTGAACGTGCCGTCGAGGACGTTGTAGTAGAGCCCGGACACCGTGTCGGTGCCGCCGAGGTCGGACGGCTTGGACACGCAGAGCGACAGCATCTGGTCAGCGGCGTCGGGACTCGCGTTGAGCTCCCAGCCCTCGTAGACGCCGATGGTGCCGATGTCGTCGGGGCGCAGCAGCGGGTCGTCGGCGAGGGTGAGCAGGGGCTGCTGGGTGGTGGACACCGAGGGCTGTTCGGCCGGTGGGCCTTGCAGGCTGCGGTCGTCGCCGGCGAGGTTGGCGGTGACGCCGATGGCGCCGGCGACGACGGCGAGGGCGGCCAGGGTGGTGCCGATGACCTGGTGGCGGGTGCGCTGGTCGCCGCGGCGGCGGATCGAGCCGGAGTCGGGCAGGCCGACCCGGTCGATGTCGACGCGGAGCGCGCTGAGCGTCTCCTC
>DASVBQ010000092.1:0-8425 GCA_036375795.1 Actinomycetes bacterium | reverse complement strand
CTGGAGACC
Source organism: Actinomycetes bacterium (assembly GCA_036375795.1). Classification (GTDB taxonomy): domain Bacteria; phylum Actinomycetota; class Actinomycetes; order JACCUZ01; family JACCUZ01; genus DASVBQ01. The sequence goes on along the minus strand of DASVBQ010000092.1, from coordinate 8,416 downwards.
CTCGACGAGCTGGCCCCGGACGTGCGGGTGATCAACCTCGAGACCAGCGTCACGCGCAGCGACGACTTCGCGCCGGGCAAGGCGGTCCACTACCGGATGAACCCGGCGAACCTGCCGTGTCTTGTGGCAGCCCGACCGGACGTGTGCGCGCTCGCGAACAACCACGTGCTCGACTTCGGGCGGACGGGGCTCGAGGAGACTCTCGACTCCCTCGCGACCGCAGGGCTGCGGACCGCCGGCGCCGGCCGGGCGGTCGGCGATGCCCAGCGCCCGGCCGTGGTCCCGGTCGGCGACGACCGGCGCGTGCTGGTGCTGTCGCTCGGGCTGCCCTCCAGCGGTGTCCCGTCGAGCTGGGCGGCAACCGACGACCGGTCCGGCGTCGACTTCGTCGCCCGCCTGTCCGACACCACCGCAGGAGATCTCGTCGAACGGGTCGGGCAGGTGAAGCGGCCCGGTGACCTCGTCGTCGCCTCGATCCACTGGGGGTCCAACTGGGGTTACGACGTCTCACGCAAGCAGGTCGAGTTCGCCCACCGGCTCGTCGACGGAGGCGTCGACGTCGTGCACGGCCACTCGTCGCACCACCCACGCCCCATCGAGGTCTACCGCGGCCGCCTGATCCTGCACGGCTGCGGCGACTTCGTCGACGACTACGAGGGCATCACCGGCTACGAGGAGTACCGCGACGACCTGCGGCTGCTGTACGCGGTGTCCGTCGACCCGGTCACGGGAGAGCTGGCCGAGCTCCGGATGGTGCCGCTGCTCTCCCGCAAGCTTCGGCTGCACCATGCCTCGAGCGCCGACACGGACTGGCTGCGGACGGTGCTGGCGGAGACCAGCCGCGACTTCGGCACCCGGGTCGAGACAGACTCCGAGGGCCTGCTCGTGCTCCGTCGACCCTAACCGGCCACGTGGCGGCCGGCGATGGGCACTTGGACCCTCGCCTGCGTGACCGTCGCGGGCCACGGTGGACCCGTGAGCGCGCCGACCGGCTCAGGCCTGGACCCGTACGCCGCGGTACGGGAGACGCACGCGGGCGTGGTCTTCCTCGTCGGAGACCGCGCGTACAAGATGAAGAAGCCGGTCGACCTGGCTTTCCTCGACTTCAGGACGCTGGCCGCCCGCGCCGAGAGCTGCCGCCGCGAGGTCGCGCTCAACCGGCGGCTGGCGCCCGACGTGTACCTGGGCGTCGCCGACGTGCTGGGGACGGACGGCCTCCCGTGCGAGCACCTCGTCGTGATGAGGCGGATGCCGGACGGACGGCGCCTGTCCGGGCTGGTGCGTGACCGGGCTCCTCTCGACGAGGAGCTGCGGCGGATCGCGCGCCTGGTCGCGGCCTTCCACTCGCACTGCGACCGGAGCCCGGCGATCGCGGTCGAAGGCAGCAGGGACGCGCTGCAGGCCCGCTGGGCCGCGAGCTTCGAGCAGGTCCGTCCCTTCCACGGGCCGGTGCTTCGCCACACGACCGCGGCGGAGGTGGAGCGGCTCACGATGCGGTTCCTCGCCGGGCGGGAGCCGCTGTTCGCGGCGCGGATGCGCCAGGGCCATGTCCTGGACGGGCACGGCGACCTGCTGGCCGACGACATCTTCTGCCTGCCCGACGGCCCGCGCATCCTGGACTGCCTGGAGTTCGACGACCGGCTCCGTCATCTCGACCAGCTCGACGACGTGGCGTTCCTCGCCATGGACCTCGAGCACCTCGGCGCTCCCGAGTCCGCGGCGCGTCTCCTCCGCTGGTACGTCGAGTTCTCCGGAGACCCGGCGCCGCCGTCCCTCCTGCACCACTACCTGGCGTACCGCGCTTTCGTGCGGGCGAAGGTGGCCTGCCTGCGCCATGCCCAGGGGGACCCCACCGCGGCCGACGAGGCGCGGGTGTTGGCCGAGATGACGCACCGGCACCTGGCCACCGCGGCGGTCGCGGTCGTGCTGGTCGGCGGCCTGCCCGGCACCGGGAAGTCGACGCTCGCCGGCGCGCTCGCCGACCACCTCGGCTGGAGCCTGCTGGGCTCCGACCGCGTGCGCAAGGAGCTCGCCGGGCTGGCCGCGGACCAGCCGGCCGGCGCGCCGTACCGGGAGGGCATCTACTCCCCGGCCTGGACCGAGCGGACCTATGCCGAGCTGTTGGGTCGGGCGGAGAAGCTGCTCGCTCTCGGCGAGTCGGTCGTGCTGGACGCGTCCTGGACGGACCGCGCGTCGCGGGCGGCGGCCGCCGACACCGCCCGGAGGACACACAGCGACCTGGTGGCCCTCCGCTGCGAGGCGCCGGCCGACGTGGCCGGCTCGCGGATGCGCGGACGTCGCGGGGTCTCCGACGCCGACGAGTCGGTCGCTGCCGCGATGCGCGCGGAGGCGGACGCCTGGCAGGAGGCGGCCGTCGTGGCGACCACGGCCGCACCGGATGAGGTGCTGCGGCAGGCGCTCGCCCTCGTTCGGCCGGGACCTGCGGAGCGCCAGTGGCTCGCCGCACCTCGGGAGGTCACCGGCTCAGCCGCGAGCGGCTCCAGCCCCTCCTGAGACACCCGCACCGGGGAGTCCGGCCGCGGCGTAGGCCTCGTCCTCCTCGAGGGTCTCGGTCGCCAGCAGCCGCCGGGCCAGCCTCTCGAGGCTCTCTCGGTGCTCGCGCAGCGTGGTGATCGCCTGGGCGTAGCACTCGTCGACGATGCGCCGGGACTCGCTGTCCACGAGCTCACGGGTCGCCGGCGAGGGACCGTTGCCGTCGAAGATGGTCTGCTCCTGCCCCGGCGGCGAGAGCACGGTGACCGGGCCGATCCGGGTGGACATCCCCCAGCGGCCCACCATCTGCCTCGCGATGGCGGTGACCATGTCGAGGTCCGACTCGGCACCGGTGGTGAAGTCGCCGTAGACGATCTCCTCCGCGGCCCGCCCGCCCAAGGCCCCGACGATGCGGCCGCGCAGGTAGCTGGCCGAGTACCCGTACCGCTCGGTCTCGGGCGACTGGAACGTCACACCCAGCGCCCGCCCCCGCGGGATGATCGACACCTTGCGGACGCGGTCCGCGCCGGGCGTCAGCATGCCGAGCAGTGCGTGCCCGGACTCGTGGTATGCCGTGCGTTCCTTCTCCTCCGGCGACAGCATGATGTGGCGCGCGGTCCCGAGGACGACCTTCTCCAGGGCGTCGGTGAAGTCGGCCATCGCGACCCGGTCGTGCCGCCGCTTGGCGGCGAGCAGTGCCGCCTCGTTGACGAGGTTCTTGAGGTCCGCGCCGACCATGCCGGCGGTCGAGGACCCGATCGCGGCCAGGTCGACGTCGTCGGCCAGCGGCACGCCGCGGGCGTGCACGGTGAGGATCTTCTTCCGGCCCTCCTGGTCCGGCGGGTTCACCGTGATCCGTCGGTCGAACCGCCCGGCGCGCAGCAGGGCCGGGTCGAGGATCTCGGGCCGGTTCGTGGCCGCGAGCACCACGACGCCCTCGTTGCCGGTGAACCCGTCCATCTCGGTGAGGATCTGGTTGAGCGTCTGCTCGCGCTCGTCGTGCCCGCCGAGGCTGACCCCGGCGCCGCGGGCCCGGCCGATCGCGTCGAGCTCGTCGATGAAGATGATCGCCGGCGCGGCCTTCTTGGCGTGGTCGAAGAGGTCGCGGACCCGGCTTGCGCCGACCCCGACGATCATCTCGATGAACTCGGACGCGGACAGGTGGAAGAAGGGCACCCCGGCCTCGCCCGCGACGGCGCGGGCCAGCAGGGTCTTGCCGGTGCCGGGGGCGCCGGAGAGCAGCACACCCTTCGGGATCTGCGCCCCGAGCCGGCGGAACCGGTCCGGGTCCTTGAGGAAGTCGACGATCTCCATGACCTCGGCCAGGACCTCGTCGATCCCGGCGATGTCGGCGAAGGTCGTCCGCGGCCCCTCCTCCGGCTTGTAGAGCTTCGCCTTGGAGCGCCCGAGCCCGCCGATGCCACCCATGCCGGCGCTGCGGCGGAAGAACCACACGAGCAGACCGACGAAGAGCAGGATCGGCCCGAAGCCGAGCAGCAGCTGCTGCCACAGCGGAGGACCAGCCTGCGGCTTGGCCTCGACCGTGACGCCCTTCTCGATGAGCAGGCTGGTGAGGCCGTCACGCGCGAAGCTGGGCCGCTGGGTCTGGAACTGGGTGATGGTCGCGGCGTCCTTGCTGTCGGGCGGGTAGGAGACCTCGGACTTGAAGGTTCCGGTGATCTGGTCCTCCGTGGCAGTGATCTGGGTGACGTTGCCGGCCTGCACCTGCTCCCGGAAGAAGGTGTAGGACACGTCGGTCTGCTCGGTCGGGCCGAGCAGTGCGGAGGCGAACAGCCAGTTGAGGACGAACAGCAGGAGCAGCCACCACCAGAGATTTCGGGGAACGTCGCTCCGTCGCTCCGGCGCACCCTTCGTGGCGTCCGTCGGAGGACCCTGGGGGCGCGCACCCTCCACCCGCCACGGCTGGCCCCGCGAGGGGGCCTCGTGCCCGCCCGGAGACGGCTTGGAGCCTGCCCCGGGGCGCGAGCGGTGCGCTGGGACACTCCTCATGGGGCCACGGTCGAACGTCAGACCCGAGCCCCGGAAGGGCACAAGGCAGCAGGCTGGTGGGGCGAAAGCCCTGGCCCAGCCGAGACGGGACCGATCATGGCTTCATCCCGACGAGGGGCGCGCCGCGCGCCCGATGACGCGCTGGCGCCGTACCACCGCAAACGGGACTTCGACCGTACGCCGGAACCGGCCGGGACGACGACGGAACCGGCGCCCACCACCGGTGCGCGACGGTTCGTCGTGCAGCGGCACCGGGCTCGACGGCTGCACTACGACCTCCGTTTCGAGATCGACGGCGTGCTCGCGAGCTGGGCCGTTCCGAAAGGCCCGACCCTGGATCCGCGGGCGAGGCACATGGCCGTCCACGTCGAGGACCACCCGGTGGAGTACATCGACTTCGAGGGGGTCATCCCGACGGGCGAGTACGGCGGCGGCGACGTGATCGTCTGGGACCGGGGTACGTGGGAGCCGCACGGCACGGACGACCCCGCCGCCGCCGTCGCCGCGGGCGAGCTGCACGCCGAGGTGCACGGCGAGAAGCTGCGCGGCCGGCTGGTGCTGGTGCGTCGGGGCGACGACGGGGCGGACAAGGAGCAGTGGCTCCTGCTGCACAAGAAGGATGACTACGCGGTCGAGGGCTGGGACCCGGAGGACCACCCGAGGTCCGTCATCAGCGGGCGCACCAACGACGAGGTCCAGGCCGACCCGGAGCGGGTCTGGCGGTCCGACCTGCCGGCTGCGGAGGCCTCGGTCGCGGTGCGACCGGCGACGGTTGCCGGCCCCACCCAAGACGAGCTGGACGCCCTCGACGACCTTCCGGGGCACGGCACGTGGTGGGTCTTCGGCCGTCGGCTGCGGCTGACCAACCTCGACAAGTCGCTCTTCCCGGCACGACCCGGCAAGGCGCCGGTGACCAAACGCGAGCTCGTCCGCTATGCGGCGCAGATCGCGCCGGTCGTGCTGCCTTACCTCGCCGGTCGGGCCCTCAACATGCACCGGTACCCGAACGGCGCGGACCAGAAGGGGTTCTGGCACAAGCAGCTGCCTGCGCACGCCCCAGAGTGGCTCCCGCGCTGGGACAACCCCGAGGCCGACCGGGGCGAGACGACGACGTATCTCGTGGTGGACGAACCGGCCGCACTCGTCTGGGCGGCGAACTTCGGCGCGCTGGAGTGGCACGCCTGGACCTCACGCACCGACGCGCCGCACCAGCCGACGTACGCCCTGTTCGACATCGACCCGGGGTCCTCCACCTCCTGGGACGACGTGCTGGCGCTGGCCCGGCTGCACCGCACCGCGCTCGAGCACCTCGGCGTCCGCGCGCAGCCCAAGGTCACCGGGCGGCGCGGGATCCAGGTCTGGGTGCCGATCGCGCGGGGTCCGGGCTTCGACGACACCCGGGCTTGGGTGGAGCAGCTGTCCCGGGCCGTCGGCGCCGTGGTGCCGGACCTGGTGAGCTGGAGGTGGGAGGTGCGCGAGCGCGGCGGACAGGCTCGGCTGGACTTCACCCAGAACGCGATCAACAAGACCCTGGTGGCGCCGTACAGCCCGCGGGCCGCAGCGGGCGCGCCGGTCTCCGCGCCGATCGCCTGGGACGAGCTCGACGACCCGCACCTGCGGCCGGACGCGTTCACGATCCGCACCGTGCTGGACCGTGTCGCCGAGCGCGGCGACCCGTTTCGTGCCGTGCTGACTGCCGACCAGACGCTCCCGTCCCTGGCCTGACCGTGGCTCTGCGCGGCCGGGCTGTGGGCGACGGCCCTGTGCGGGGGCCGGGCAGTGGGTGGCGCGTAGTGCCCTGCCGCACACCTCTGCGGCAGGGCAGTGGGCCGGCTCGGGCGAGGCGGTGGGCGGCGCGCGGTGGGCAGGCCCGGGCGGCGGGCGGCGTAGTGCCTTGCCGCACACCTCTGCGGCAGGGCTGGGAGGGGCTCGGGTCGTGGCCCCAGTAGTGCGTTGCCGCACACGTCTGCGGCAGGGCACTACGCGGTGGGGGGGCGGGTCCCCGGGTGGGCGGGAGCCGTCGCGGCGGCCGGGTTGGTGCCGGTGCCGGCGGGCGGGTACCTGCCGCAATGGCCGGTCGCAGCCACCGAGGGTGGCAGACGGGGCGACCCAGATGCAGCGGACCGCCGCGAGGCAGAACGTCAAGAAGGCGGCGACAGCAGCGAGGAGCACGAAGTCGATTGCCTCGATGCCGAAGTCGACGAGGACGGCGCTCGGAAAGCAGGGCGCCGCGGTCGCGCACGCAAGCGCACCCACAGCGCGAGCCCGAAGACGCGGCAGGAGCTGTACGAGGAGGCCACACGCCGCGACCTGCCAGGCCGGTCGACGATGGGTCGGGACGAGCTTGCCCGCGCTCTCGGCCGCCGCTGACCACGCCGACCACGCCGACCACGCTGTTCGCGCTGACCGTCACCCGGCGGCGCGGACTGCGGCGAGCAGGGCCTTCCCGTCGGCGAGCGTGCCGGACGGCAGCTCCTCGCCGTCGAGGTAACCGGCCGGGGTTCCGGGCACGCCGGCGTCGTAGAACGCCGCGGTCGAGTTGATCGCCCACTGCCGGTAGCGCCCAGACGTGGCGCACTGCTCGAACGTGTCCTGGGCCGATCCCGACAGCCCGGCCGTGCGACCGAAAGACACCAGCTGCTCGTCGGTGTAGCCATCCCCTTCGCGTTGTGGCTGGTTCGCGAACACGGTCCGGTGGTACTCCGGTCCGACGCCGGCGTCGACCGCGCAGCCCCACGCCTCGACAGCGCGCTGGGACGCGTCGTTGCCGAGCCGCTCGTCGAGGAACGTCGTCGGCCGCCAGACCAAGCGGATCTCCCCGGACCGGGCCAGGGACTCGATCAGGTCGCCGGTCCGCTCCTCGGTCGCCGCGCAGGCGGGGCACTGGAAGTCCTCCCAGACCTCCAGCGTCGGCGCCCCCGGTTTCGGGGTGACGCCCGGGTAGGCGGTCACCGCCCACGTCGTGGCCGAGACACCGGTCGGCACCACGGCGCCGGCGCGGACCTTCGCGGTCTGCGTCGAACCTGACTCGTCGTCACCGACGACGACGACCGCCAGCACCAGCCCGAGGAGCACCGCGCCGACCACCGCCAGCAGGGTCAGCCGCAGGCGACGGTCCGCCCGGCGCTCGGCGGCGCGCGCCAGCGACTCCCGCGGGGGCCGGGTGCCGTTCCGCCGTGCCGGCCTGAGGTCCGTCATCGTCTGCTCCCGTCGGTCGGCCGGCCCACCCCCGAGCCGTCGGGGCCACCCTGGCCGGACCCGGCCGGTCGCGGGTACGGCCGAACGGCATGGCCGCCCGGTGACCTCGGGCCCGGCCCGAGCGGACCTCGGTCCCTACGCCGCGGGTGGGCGCAACGGGGACCGTTGCCTGGGAACGGGCGGAAGGGGCGGGCATGTCCGGGACAGTGGTCAACGGTCGGCGCCGGGCGGAGCAACCGCTCGCTCGCGCCGGCGAGCAGCGCACCTCTGAGCGCACCGGGCGCGGGTGGTGGGCGCTGGTGCTGACCGGCGGGTCGCTCGGCATCCTCACGGCGACGGTCCAGACCGTCGAGCGGATCGCCTGGGCGGACGACCCGGACACGTCGAGCATCTGTGACCTCAACGCCTCACTGTCCTGCACCGCCGTCTTCGACCACTGGCAGTCGTCGGCCCTCGGGATCCCGAACAGCCTGATCGCCATCGTGGTGTTCGCCGTCGTCGCCGGCACAGGGCTGGCCGGGCTGCTGGGCAGCCGCCTGGACGGCCGCTACCTGACCTCGGTGCTGGGCCTCACGGTATTCATGGCCGGCTTCGTCACGTGGTACATGGCCGAGTCCGCGTACTCGATGAAGGTGCTCTGCCTCTACTGCCTCGGCTGCGCCGTGAACATCCTGCTCGCCGGTGCCGGCCTGACCAGGGCAGCCGACGCCCACGG
>DASVBQ010000059.1:0-5644 GCA_036375795.1 Actinomycetes bacterium | reverse complement strand
GCTCTGGGTCGACCACGCGGTGCCGCACTGCAAGAGCAACGTCAAGTACAAGGGCGCGCTGCAGGGCGAGGACGCACGCACGGTCTGGATCGGTGACGTCCGCATCCGCCCCGCCGCGATCGGCACGGACACCTACGAGCTCAACCGCAACCTGGTGCTCACCGACGGCGCGCGCGCCGACTCGGTGCCCAACCTCGAGATCGAGACCGGCGAGATCGTCGGCGCCGGTCACGCCAGCGCCACCGGAAGGTTCGACGACGAGCAGCTGTTCTACCTGCAGTCTCGCGGCATCCCCGCCGACGAGGCGCGCCGGCTGGTCGTCCGCGGCTTCTTCGCCGACGTCATCAACCAGATCGGCATCCCCGAGGTGCAGCAGCGCCTGCTGGCGCAGGTGGAGAGGGAGCTCGAGGGGGCGGTGCGCTAGATGGCCGACTACGTGCGCGCCTGCGCCGCGGCCGACGTCGAGGACGGGTCTGCCGTACGCGTCGTGATCGACGGCATCCCTGTGGCCGTCGTGCGCAGCGAAGGTGAGGTCTATGCGATCCACGACGTCTGCTCGCACGCCAACGTGGCGCTGTCCGAGGGCGAGATCGAGGACCAGACCATCGAGTGCTGGCTGCACGGCTCGCGCTTCGACCTGGTCACCGGCCGGCCGACCGGCCTGCCTGCCACCCAGCCCGTTCCCGTGTACCCCGTGAAGATCGACGGCGACGACATCCTGGTCGCCGTCTCGAAGGAGAGCTGAACCCTGTGAGCACCCTGGAGATCCGCGACCTGCACGTCACCGTCGACACCGAGGCGGGGGCCCGCGAGATCCTGCGCGGCGTCGACCTGACCGTGCGGGCCGGCGAGACCCACGCGATCATGGGGCCGAACGGCTCGGGCAAGTCGACGCTTGCCTACTCGATCGCGGGCCACCCGAAGTACACCGTCACCGGCGGCTCGGTGACCCTCGACGGCAAGGACGTCCTGGACATGTCCGTCGACGAGCGGGCCCGTGCCGGGCTCTTCCTCGCGATGCAGTACCCCGTCGAGGTACCGGGCGTCTCGGTGTCGAACTTCCTGCGCACCGCGAAGACCGCCGTCGACGGCGAGGCCCCCAAGCTGCGCACCTGGGTCAAGGAGGTCAAGGAGGCCATGGAGCGGCTGTCCGTGGACCCGTCCTTCGCCGAGCGCAGCGTCAACGAGGGCTTCTCCGGCGGTGAGAAGAAGCGACACGAGATCCTCCAGCTCGAGCTGCTCAAGCCGAAGATCGCGGTTCTCGACGAGACCGACTCGGGCCTCGACATCGACGCCCTCAAGGTGGTGTCCGAGGGCGTCAACCGGGTCCGGGCCGGCGGCGAGACCGGCGTCCTGCTCATCACCCACTACACCCGGATCCTGCGCTACATCGCGCCGGACTTCGTGCACGTGTTCGTCGACGGCCGCATCGTCGAGGAGGGCGGGCGCGAGCTGGCCGACCGGCTCGAGACCGAGGGCTACGAGCGCTTCGTCTCGGCGGCCAAGGCGGGCGCATCGGCATGAGCCTGTCGGTCACCACGCCGCTCGACGTCGAGAGGATCCGCAAGGACTTCCCGGCGCTGGAGCGGGTCGTGCACGGTGACAGGCCGCTGGTCTACCTCGACAACGCGGCTACCTCCCAGAAGCCTCGGCAGGTCCTGGACGCCCTCGAGGACTACTACGCCCACCACAACGCCAACGTCCACCGCGGCATCCACGTCCTCGCGGAGGAGGCCACGGCGCTGTACGAAGGCGCCCGGGACAAGGTCGCCGCGTTCGTCAACGCACCCGACCGGGCCGAGGTGGTGTTCACCAAGAACTCCTCCGAGGCGCTGAACCTTGCGGCAAACGTCATCGCCTGGGCCGAGCAGCCGTACGGCATCCACCGGGGCGACGAGGTCGTCATCACCGAGATGGAGCACCACTCCAACATCGTCCCGTGGCAGATGGTCGCCCAGCGCACCGGCGCCACGCTGAAGTGGTTCGGCCTCACCGACGACGGCCGGCTCGACCTGTCCGACATCGATCGGGTCATCACCGAGCGCACCAAGGTCGTGTCGTTCGTGCTGGTGTCGAACATCCTCGGCACCATCAACCCGGCCGAGGTCATCGTCCGGCGGGCCCGGGAGGTCGGCGCACTCGTCGTCGTCGACGCCTCCCAGGCGGCGCCGCACATGCCGCTCGACGTGCGGGCACTCGGGGCCGACCTGGTGGCGTTCACCGGCCACAAGATGTGCGGGCCGACCGGCATCGGCGTGCTGTGGGGCCGCAAGGACCTGCTCGACGTGCTGCCGCCGTTCCTCGGCGGTGGCGAGATGATCGAGACGGTCACCATGGAGTCGTCGACGTACGCGCCGCTACCGCACAAGTTCGAGGCCGGCACGCCGCCGATCGCGCAGGCGGTCGGCCTGGGTGCCGCTGTCGACTATCTCACCGGCCTCGGCATGGACAAGGTGGCCGAGCACGAGCACGCGATCACGGCGTACGCCCTGGACCGCATGCAGACGGTGCCCGGCCTGCGGGTCATCGGCCCGCTGACCGCGGCCGACCGCGGCGCGGCGATCTCGTTCGCGCTCGGCGACCTGCACCCGCACGACGTGGGGCAGGTGCTCGACGAGCTGGGCATCGCGGTCCGCGTCGGCCACCACTGCGCCCGACCGGTGTGCCAGCGCTACCACGTGCCGGCGACGACCCGCGCGTCGTTCTACCTGTACTCGACGCCGGCCGAGGTGGACGCGCTGGTCGAGGGCCTCGAGCACGTCCGGCGGTTCTTCGGAGTCGCGTCGTGACCACCCCACGAAATTGCTCGGCGCGCTCTCGAGTCCGCGGGGGCCCCGGATGAAGCTCGAGTCGATGTACCAGGAGATCATCCTGGACCACTACCGCAACCCCCACCACAAGGGGCTGCGCGAGCCGTTCGACGCCGAGGTCCACCACGTCAACCCGACGTGCGGCGACGAGGTCACCCTGCGGGTCAAGCTCGACGACGGTGTCGTGAGCGACGTGTCATACGACTCGCTGGGGTGCTCCATCTCGCAGGCGTCCGTGTCGGTCATGACCGACCTGGTCATCGGCCACACTCTCGACGAGGCGACGGAGGCGTACGACGCGTTCCTCACCCTCATGCGGGCCAAGGGCGACACCGGGTCCGTGACCGACGACCTCGAGGACGTGCTCGAGGACGCCGTGGCCTTCGAGGGCGTCTCGAAGTACCCCGCACGCATCAAGTGCGCCCTGCTGGGCTGGATGGCCTGGAAGGACGCGACCGCCCGAGCCGTTGGAGAGGGCGACAACACGACGGAGGAGAGCGCATGAGCGAGACCGCCACCGACACCGCGGGCACCCCGGGCGGCGTCGTGAAGGTCGAGGACGTCGAGGAGGCCATGCGTGACGTGGTCGACCCGGAGCTCGGCATCAACGTGGTCGACCTCGGCCTGGTCTACGGCGTGCACGTCGACGACGACAACTCGGTGACCCTCGACATGACCCTGACGTCGGCGGCCTGCCCGCTCACCGACGTCATCGAGGACCAGACCACCTCGGCCCTGGCCGGGCTGGTCAAGGAGTCCCGCATCAACTGGGTCTGGATGCCGCCGTGGGGGCCGGACAAGATCACCGACGAGGGCCGCGAGCAGCTGCGCGCGCTCGGCTTCAACGTCTGAGGACCCTCAGCCCCGGCTCTGGCGCACCACGACCGGCGGGCACACCTCGTGCTCGAGCAGGTCGAACGCGTTGCGCCGGACGTAGTCCCACGGGTTGATCCACTGCAGGCAGTCGGGGCAGATCGCCTCGGTGTCGACGTGGAACGACGCGTCGATCACCCCGAGGTCCAGGCGGCGGCGGCGACCGCGCCGCAGCACCCGCCCGAAGAGGCCCGCGAGCCCGAAGTGGCGCATGACGGCCACTCTCGTCGCTGCCACCGACAGTCCGACAGGTCGCGGTCGTCACGAACCGGCAACAGTCCGGTCACGGGCGGGGGAGACGGCGGCTCGGTCGCACCCGCGCAGCAGGCATCGCCCGGGCAGCCGAGCCGAGATCATTCGCTGCGGTCCCGACCACGCCACGCCGAGCACCTGAGCGTGTCGGCAGCTGACGATCAAGGACGAGGCGGATCCACAGGTCCGGGCTTCGCGCCGGTCGTCCACAGACCGGCGCCCGCCGACGTCCCTCCGCCGCGGGGCGGTGCAGCGTGTCCCGGGTGCCGATCGCCCCGCTGCCCGATGACGCCGTCCGCCGCCCGCTGCTCACCGCTGCGCTGCGCGAGCTCGGCGTCAGCCGCCGGGAGATCGACGGCCCGCTCTGGCAACGGCTCGGGCGCGGGGTCCACGCGTGGCACGGACTGGCCCCGGACGATCCCGACCTGAGGATCCGGACGGTGGCCGCGACCAAGCCGTCCGGAGCCGTGATCGGCGGGTGGGCAGCGCTGCGCGCTCTCGGCGCAACGGCGCTGGACGGCCGGAGCGGTCCAGGCTCTGACCGGCTGGTGCCCGTCCTGGTCCACGTAGGCCCCAAGGGTCGGTCCCGACCGACACCCACGGTGCACGTCGATCGGGGGGTCCTGCGCGACGAGGACCTGCTGGAGCACGACGGTCTGCTGGTGATGCGACCGGCGGCAGCATGCGTGTCGATCGCCCGCCGATACGGCGTGGAGGAGGGCCTGGTCGCCGCAGACGCCGCGGTCGGAGCGGGCCTGACGTGCGCGGACGAGCTGCGCGGCTACGTGGCGAGGCGCCGCGGCACCCGGGGTATCCCGGCGGCTCGCACCGTTGCCGACCTGGTGGACGGGTGCGCGGCCTCGCCACCGGAGAGCCGGCTCCGGTTCGTCTGGGTGGTCGAGGCCGGCCTGCCGCGACCGCTGGTCAACCCCAGCGTCGTCGCCGAGGACGGCGTCTTCGTGGGCAGGCCCGACCTCCTCGGCCTCGACGCGGGTCTGGTCGCCGAGTACGACGGTGCCCAGCACCGGGACCTGCGGCAGCACACCGCCGACAACGCCCGCGAGGAGGGCTTCGAGCGCCTCAACCTCGTCGTGGTGCGGGCCACGGCACTGGACCTGTGGCCGCGACGACCCGACCTGGTGCGACGGTTGCGCTGGGCCCATCGGCAGGGCACGAGCCGGGACCGGGGCCGCGACCGCTGGGGCTTGCGTCCGGATCGGTGAGCGTGCGTCACCCGCCGGTTCGCTGCGGTCCTGCCCGCGACACGCCGGTGTCGCGGGCAGGACGGGAGCGAATGATCTTCGCCGGGTCAGCCGAAGGTGTTGCAGTTGTTGACGTCGCCGGAGCGGCGCCCGGTGAGGAACCAGGTCCGGCGCTGCTCGGCGGAGCCGTGCGTCCAGGACTCCGGATCCACGCGGCCCTGGGTCTTCTGCTGGATCCGGTCGTCGCCGACCGCCTCCGCGGCGCCGATGGCCTGGTCCAGCTCGGCCTCGCCCACCGAGACGTTGCCGCGGTCGTCCGCGAGCTTGCTCCACACGCCGGCATAGCAGTCCGCCTGCAGCTCCATGGCCACCGACAGCTCGTTCTGCTGCCCGGGGTTGGCCTGCTGGGCGGCCCGGACCTTGCGCTCGGTGCCGAACAGCGTCTGCAGGTGGTGCCCCGCCTCGTGGGCCATGATGTACGCCTGCGCGTAGCGGCCTTCGGCGCCG
>DASVBQ010000048.1:0-18664 GCA_036375795.1 Actinomycetes bacterium | reverse complement strand
TCGCGCTCTACGAGATCCTCGACCGGGCGGGGCTGCGGGCCGGGCGGGACTGCCGGCTGGTCGAGCTCGGCTCCACCCCACGGCGGCTCGAGGCTCTCCTGGACGGGCGCTGCGACGCCACGATGCTCAACGCCGGCAACGACCTGCGCGCGGTCGCCGCGGGGCTCCCCCGGCTCGCCCTCGCGACCGACGTGGCGCGGCCGTACCTCGGCACGGTCTTGGCGGTGGCGGGCGAGCCCACCGATGAGGTGCGCCGCCTCGCGGCGGCGCTGGCCGAGGCCTCCGCCGGTCTGCTCAACGGCACCACCCGACCGCTCGCGGAGAAGGTGGCGGGCGAGCTGGGGCTACCCCAGGGCCTGGCCGTCCGGTACGCCGACCTGCTCACCGACCTCGACCAGGGCCTGGTGGTCGAGGGGGACGTCTCGGGCCTGGAGACGGTCGTGGCGCTGCGCCGCCGGCACCGCCCCTGCGTCGTCGACGGCGTGGACCGCCTCGCTGCGGCCCTCGACCCGGCCTCCGGGTTGGTCGACCGGCGACCGGCGTGACCGCGGCGGTGAGCACCCTCGACCGGTTCGCGATGGCTCCCATGCTCGTCGCGATCGCCGCCGACCTAGACGTCCCGCTCGCCCAGGTCGTGCACGCGGCGGGGGCCTACTTCCTCGCATACGGCCTGATGCAGCCGGTCCGGGGTCTCTTCCCCGACCGGCTCGGGCTGGTCCGCACTTTGCGGCTGACCCTGCTGCTGGGGAGCCATCACCACGGCGAGCTCGGCGCTGGCCGGTTCGGTGCAAGCGCTGACCGCGCTGCGGGCCCTTGCCGGCGTCGTCGGGTGATTACGCGATCCCGGTGGGTCGGACACGGATGAGCGGCTCCGCGCGTCCGCCAGGCCCGGGCTCCACGCGCACTAGGCTTGCCGCCGTGCGGCCACCGACGCTCCGCGATGTCGCCCAGCAAGCGGGGGTCCACCCGGCCACGGCCTCCCGGGCCCTCAACCCGCAGACGCGCAGCCTCGTCAACGAGGAGACCGCCAGCCGGGTCATCAAGGTCGCCGAGCAGCTCGGCTACCGGCCGAACCCGATCGCCCGGAGCCTGAAGACCGCGCGGTCGGGGACGGTCGGTCTGGTGATCCCCGACCTGACCAACCCGCTGTTCCCACCGATCGTGCGCGGGATCGAGGACGTGCTCGGCCCGGCCGGCTACAGCGCGTGGATCGTCAACACCGACAACGACCCGGAGCGGGAGCGCTCGCAGATCGAGTCGTTGCGCTCCCGGCAGGTCGAGGGGCTCATCGTCGCCACCGCGCGCCTGCAGCACCCGCTGCTCGACGAGCTGCACGCGCAGGGCATGAAGATGGTCCTCATCAACCGCCGGCTCGCCACGGGTGACGTCCCGTCCGTCACGCCGGACGACGCGTCCGGGACGGCGATGGCGGTCAAGCACCTGGTGGACCTGGGTCACCGGCGCATCGCCCACATCGCCGGGCCGCAGGACACGTCGACCGGGCTGGTGCGCTACCGCTCGTACCGCGAGTCACTTCGCGACCACGGCCTCGACGACGACCCGGCCCTCGTGGCGCACTGCAGCTACTGGACCGAGGAGCAGGGGGCCCGGGCGCTGCGCGAACTGCTCGACTCCGGCAGCGAGTTCACCGCCGTGCTCGCCGGCAACGACCTGCTCGCCCTCGGCTGCTACGACGTCTGCGAGGAGCGAGGGATCAGCTGTCCCGCCGACCTGAGCATCATGGGCTTCAACGACATGCCGTTCATCGACAAGCTGCGGCCGCCGATGACCAGCGTCCGCGTGCCGCACTACGAGGTCGGGTCGGAGGCGGCCCGGATGCTCATCGAGACCCTGGACGACCCCGACCGGCACCCCCGGTCGGTGCTGCTGCCACTGACGCTGATGGTCCGCCAGTCCACGGCGGCCGTGCCGGAGCTCATCCGCCGCAAGGTCACCCGGTCTTGACGCCGGTCCGCTGCGAGGAGTCCTTCATCTTCTTGGTGTCCCGCGGCGGCAGCTGGATGGTGTCCTCCGCCTCGCGGATGCCCGCCTGCAGCTGACGGCCCCGCTCCAGCTCGGCGTTCAGCTCGGCACCGAACAGCACGGCGACGTTGGACAGCCACAGCCAGACGAGGAAGACCACCACGGCCGCCAGGGAGCCGTACGTCTTGTTGTACGACGAGAAGGTCGCGACGTAGAAGGCGAACGCGGCGGAGGCGAGCACCCACACGACGAGCGCGATGAAGCCTCCGAGGGTGAACCACCGGAACCGGGGCTGCTTGACGTTCGGAGTCGCGTAGTAGAGCAGCGAGAAGATCAGGCTGACCACCAGGGCCATCACCGGCCACTTGGCGATGTCCCAGGCGGTGACCGCCGCGGCGCCGAGGCCGATCGCGTCGCCGACGGCCTGTGCCACCGGACCGGTCACGACGAGGGACAGCGCGACCAGCGCGAGCAGCACCACGCAGACGAGGGTGATGAGGACCTGCACCGGCCGGAGCTTGTAGAACGGCCGGCCCTCCTCGACCTCGTACACCGCGTTGGCGGCGCGGCTGAAGGCGCCGACGTAGCCCGAGGCGGACCAGAGCGCTGCGAGCAGTCCCAGCACCAGCGCGATGCCCGCGGCCTGCTGCTGCTCGGCCAGCTGGCGGACCGGTCCGGCGAACGTCTCGGTCGCCGATGACGGGCCGAGGGTGTCGACGATGTCCAACAACGCATCGGTCGTCTTGCGTGGGTCACCGACCAGGCCGATCAGCGACAGGACGGCGATGACTGCCGGGAACATCGCCAGCACCCCGTAGTACGTCAGCGCCGCCGCCCAGTCGGTGCAGTTGTCGTCCTTGAACTCCGTGACCGTGCGCTTCAGGACGCCCTGCCACTGCCGCCGATCCAGGTCGGTCGGCGCGTCGGGCTTGCGCGGGTCTTCCGGGTCTGGCATCCGCGTGAGGTCCGACATGTGGGCTCCCTCGAGGTGGTCGGAAACCGCAGTGTTGCCGCAGGTGGCGATGCGAAACGAGATGGCCGGGACCGATCTCGCACCCTCCTGCGGTGAACGCATGGTGAGACAGATCACTTGTGCCACAAGTGGTTTCGCCCACCCTCCCTCGGCAACCGGACTGCCAGCAGACGCCCGGACGGGCGACACCCAGGAAAGGGGAAGCTGATGACGACCACCGCATTCGGTGGGGGCTACCAGCCTCCGGGCGGTCCTTCGACGACGGACACGGCCAAGGAGCAAGCGGGCCAGGTCGGCCAGACGGCCAAGGAGGCCGGAAGCCAGGTCGCCTCCAGCGCGGCCGAGCAGACCAGGAACGTTGCCGGCGAGGCGAAGCACCAGGCGCGCAACCTGCTCAACGAGACGCAGGGTCAGGTGCGAGAGCAGGCCGGCGCACAGAAGGACAAGGCGGCGGGTGGCCTGCGCAGCCTCGCCGACGAGCTGCGATCGATGGCGGACGGAACCGCGTACGGACATCAGTCGGGCATTGCCACCGACCTGGCGCGCCAGGCCGCCGAGAAGGCCCAGTCGGCCGCCGGCTGGCTGGACAGCCGCGAGCCCGGCCAGCTGCTGGAGGAGGTCCGGAACCTGGCCCGCCGCAAGCCGGGGACGTTCCTGCTCGGAGCGGCCGCCGCAGGCGTGCTGGCCGGTCGCCTCACTCGCGGCGCGGTGGACGCCAAGCGGTCGGACGAGAGCGCCGCTACTGGCTACGACCAGACCGGCTACGACCCCACGGGCTACGACCAGACCGGCTACGACCAGACCGGCTACCCCACGACCGGCTACTCCACGACCGGCTACTCCACGACCGAAGGTGACCACGTCACGGCCGCCGAAGGACTCGGCGCCGACACCGTGGTCGTCGAGCCGGAGCCCTACGCGACGACGCCCGGGCGAAGCACAGGGGGTGACCGGTTGTGAGCCACACCTCCGACATGACCACCCCTCAGCTGAGCGAGCGGCCCGTCGACGTGTCCGAGCGATCCGTCGGCGAGCTGATCGGCGAGGTCACCAGCGACCTGTCGACGCTCATGCGCCAGGAGATGGATCTCGCGAAGGCCGAGATCAAGGAGGAGGTCGCCAAGACCGGCAAGGCCGCCGGGATGCTGGGAGGCGCCGGCTTCGCGGCGTACATGCTCGCGCTCTTCCTCTCCATCGCCGCCTGGTGGGGGCTCGCGAACGTCATGGACGAGGCATGGGCCGCGCTGATCGTCGCCCTCGTGTGGGGCGTCGTCGCGGCCGTGCTCTTCGTGACCGGCCGGAAGAAGGCCCGCGAGGTGAACCCCAAGCCCGAACGCACCGTGTCCACCCTCAAGGAAGTACCCGACGCCCTCAAGGGCCGGCAGGAGGCCACCCGATGACCAGCAACCCCGACGACATCCGTCGAGACATCGAGCAGACCCGCCGTGAGCTTGCGAGCGACGTCGACACCCTCCACGAGAAGGTGAGCCCGTCCGCCGTGGCACACCGGAGGGTGGAGTCGGTGAAGGGCGCCGCGACCAGCGCGAAGGAGAAGGTGATGGGCTCCGCCTCCGGGGCCGGCGACTCGGTGTCGTCGGCGACCGGTTCGGTGGCCTCGGCCGCGGGCTCTGCCCCGGACGCGGCCCGCCGACAGACGCGCGGCAACCCGCTCGCCGCCGGCCTGATCGCCTTCGGCGCGGGCTGGCTCGTCTCCTCGCTGCTGCCGGCGAGCGAGAAGGAGCAGCAGGCCGCCACGCAGGCGAAGGACACGGTGTCGGAGCACTCCGACACGCTCACGGCTCCGCTGAAGGAGGCCGCGCAGGGCGCCAAGGACAACCTGCAGGAGCCTGCCCGGCAGGCGGCGGAGTCGGTCAAGTCGACGGCGACCAGCGCGGCGCAGACCGTCAAGGACGACGCCCAGTCGGCCAAGGACGACGTCGCGGGACAGGCGCAGCATGCCAGGGACCAGGTCGCCGGCCAGAGCGGTACGACCGATGTCAACCGTCCGGTCGGCACGGGGACGTCATACCCGCGCTGACCAGTGATGCAAGGAGGGGTCTCGCCGCGACCGGCGGGACCCCTCCTTTACGTGTGGGTGCTGCGTCGGTCAGTGCGGCCGGATGCGGTGCGGCGCCGACGTGACGCCGCCGCTGGTCGCGACGACGCGGACCCGCTTGGTGATCTCGATCCTGAGCACGGCGGTGCCGTCCCGGCGCACCGTCGGGTGCAGGGTGCGCACGCGTCCGGTCGACGGGACCGTCACGGTGACCGCCACACCGTCGCGGCGGAGCAGGCCGCGAAGGGACAGGCTCACCGTCGTGCCCTTACGCACCCGGGTGGGGCCGTTGACGGCCGGGTAGGCCGGGACGTCGACCGTCGCCCTCGTCAGAGGCGAGACCGCCACCGCGTTGGCGGCGCGCACCCAGACGTCCTGGACGCCTGGGGCCACGCCGGGCACGACCACGCTGGTCTGCCCGGGGGGCAGGGTGAGGCGCGTGCCGTCGACGTCGACGCGGTACCTCGTCAGGGGTGCCCCGCCCGTGTCGACCGGCGGCTGCCAGCTCACGGTGACCTCGCCCCGCCCGGCCGGAGCCGCGCTGACACCGGACGGAGGGGCGGGTGGCACTGCAGCCGTCACCCTGCTCGCCGCGGAGGCCGACCCTGCCGAGACCACCCGGTAGTCCGCGCTCGTCGAGACCGGCACGGTGAGCTCGGCCGTCCCGGCTGCCGAGACGGCTCCGGTCTGCACCGGAGACCAGGTCAGCCCGTCCGGTGACAGCGTCTCGAGCGAGGCCCGGGACCCGGGCGGCAGACCGGTCGCGCGGAAGGTCGTGGGCTGCCCGGCAAGGACGATGTCGGCACCGGGTCGCACCCCCGCCGGGACGGGCGAATGCGCAGTGCGGGCGCCGCCGAGGTCGTCGAGCGAGACCAGCGCCGAGCCGCCGGGCGCGGTGAGGGCGACCTGGGCGGCGGCTGTGCTCACCGACGCGGTGGCGGTGACAGAGGTCCCGGGCACGTCCGCGGCGCGCGGCGAAATGACCGTGAGCCAGGACAGGTCCGTCCCCCGCTGGGTCGCGCGCAGCGACGGCGACGGCGAGAGCTCGCCGTAGCTCTGGCTGTTCCAGCCCCGCATGGGCCGCCGCCCGCCGACGGCGATATCGAGCGGTGCGCCGCCCGACGTGAACAGCAGCGAGACGTTCGCTCCGGGTCCGGTCGTGTGCGCGGCGTCAGCGTCGAGCGTGACCCCGCGATCGCGGCCGAGACCCCACTGCTGGCTGGCACGGACCTTCTTCGCCGACGCCAGCCGGTCCCACACGACGAAGACGTCGTCGGCGCGGTCGTACGCGACCGTGCGCGTCAGCGTCACGCCCCGGTAGCCGCGGTCGACGACGGTCGCGATGTCGAGGCCGCCGACACTGGTCGTGCGCAGCTCCGGACGCAGCCGGGTGCGCTTGACCCCGTTGACGACCACGACGTTGTGCGCTGCCCGCGACACGACGAAGCTGCGCGTGGTGCCGTACAGGTAGCGCCACTGGCCCGTGTCCAGCAGGAGCGGCGACCCGTGCGCGTACAGCGTGAACGATCCTGCGTCGTCATGGGCATGCGGCGTCGCCTTGCCCGCGCGCAGGGAGAACCAGGTCTCGTCGGCGAGCGGGCGGGACGTCCCCCAGCCGGACCGGCCGAAGACGTAGCCGCCCTGGTACGCGGTGAACGTCGACGCCGGGGCCGCACCGGTGGTGCCCAGCGAGGCGGGGAACTCGGCGGCCGTGCCGACCCACGTCGTCGGGTCGAGCGGCCGCGGGCTGGTGTCACCGAGGGCCTCGAGTCGACCGTCCGGCCTGGTGGCCTGCGCCAGGAACGCCGGGACGCGATGAATCAGGTTCAGCTCGGCCGGCACGGGGTCGCCGCCGCGGCGCAGTCGCTCGGCGGCCTGGCCGAACCAGCGATAGTTGTTGAGGGCGTACTGCAGGGCACCTTCCTCGTCCGAACCGTCCGGACGGATCAGCCGCACGGCCAGCGCGCGCATCCGGCGGATCGCGAGGTCGCGCCAGGCCGGTCGGCGCAGCGTCTCGCCGACGGCGTAGAGCCCCATGGACTGGTGCAGCGAGGCGTTGTTGATGCCCTCGTAGCGGCGGTAGTCGGCCATCTTCCGGCCGTGCAGCGCCAGCGCCTTGAGCAGCCACGGGGCGTCGCCGCGCGGTCCCGCGGCCGCGCAGACCAGCACCAGCGAGCGGAAACCCTCGTAGATCGGCGGCCCCCACGCGTACCGGCTGGACGCACCGCCCGGCGGGTTGTCGCGCGTCCAGTCGCGCAGCAGCCCGTAGAAGCGGGCGACCATCGTGCTGTCACCTGACGTCACCCCGTAGCGCAGCAGGGGCAGCAGGTAGTGCAGCGAGTGCATGTGCCCCCGGCCGCTGCTGTCCAGCGTGGCGACCGGCCGCCACTTCGGGTTGGCTGCGAGGTGGAAATAGCCGTACTCCCGGAGGTTGGCCTGCCCCTCCATCAGCCGGCGCGCCTTGCGGCGGTCGGAGCCCTTGGCCGCGCCCAGACCGAGATCGCACTGCTTCGCCGCCGCGGCGACGTTGGCCCGGACCGGCGCCGCCTCGGCAGGCAGGCTCGGGACCGCGGACAGCGCGACGGCCGCTGCGACGGCTGCGGCCACGGCGGTGACGCGACGTCGCCAGCGGCGCGCGGTCGGGCGTACGGCGATGCCGAAGGAACTCACTGATCTCCCCGAGTGGAACGTGGTGCAGGCCGCGACGGAGGTCGCAGCCGCCGCACCAGTATCGGCAGCCGGCGTCCGGTTCGGACCGATATGGGGAAGTCGTGACCGGCGCTGGCCTCAGCGGACGAAGATCTCGAGCAGCTCGGCAACGTCGTGGTCGGCGATCGACGGGTGGCGGAACGGCCGACGCGGGACCAGCGTGTAGTGCGTACGGCGCCCGACACGGGTGCGCCGGAGGTAGCCGGCGTCCTCGAGGTCCCGGAGGATGTTCAGGGCCTGCCGCTCGGTGATGCCGACGTGACGGGCGATGTCCTCCACGCGGCGCTGCGGGTCCGCGGCGAGGCAGAGCAGCACGTGCGCGTGGTTGGTGAGAAACGTCCACGTTCGGGACCCACTCCGGTCAGCCGTCGACACCTGGTCAGTGTGCCGCGTCCACCGGCTCCCGCGTGGCACGCAGGCTGGCGACGACGGCGACGGCGACGCAGCCTGCGATGACGGCGAGGGACAGGCCGACCGGGATCTTCACCACGTCGAGCAGGAGCATCTTCGCCCCGACGAAGACCAGGATCGCGGCGAGCCCGACCTTGAGGTAGACGAACCGGTGCATCAGGTCGGCGAGCAGGAAGTACATGGCACGCAGCCCGAGGATCGCGAACGCGTTCGAGGTGAACACCAGGAACGGCTCGTCGGTCACCGCAAAGATCGCGGGGATCGAGTCGACCGCGAAGACGATGTCCGTGGTCTCGACGAGCACCAGGACGAAGAACAGCGGAGTCGCCACCCAGCGACCGGCCCGACGGACCCAGAACCGCTGTCCGTGGAACTCCGGCGTCGACGGGACAAGGCGCCGAGCCAGCCGCAGCACCGGGTTCCGGGCCGGGTCGATGTGGTCGGCTCGGTGCCGGTACATCTTGACCCCGGTCAGCACGAGGAAGGCACCGAACACGTAGAGCACCCAGTGGAACTGCTCGAGCAACGCGGCGCCGCCGGCGATGAAGACCGCCCGGAAGACGAGAGCGCCGAGCACCCCGTAGAAGAGCACCCGGTGCTGGTACTCCCGCGGGACGGCGAAGTAGCCGAAGATCAGAGCGAAGACGAAGACGTTGTCGACCGCGAGGCTCTTCTCGATCAGGTAGCCGGCGAAGTACTCGCCACCCGCCTGCGCGCCGTACGCCCACCAGACGACGCCGCCGAACGCAAGGCCGAGCGAGACCCAGAGAGCGCTCCAGGCCGCCGCCTCGCGCACCGACACGACGTGCTCCCGCCGGTGCGCCGCCAGGTCGACGGCGAGCATGCCGAGGATCACTGCGAGGACGCCGACCCATGCCCAGAGTGGGACGTGCATGAAAGAACCTCCGAATCGTCGAGACGATGCGGAGGTCTCTCCCGGACCGACGTCGCCGGCCCCCCTCGCCGGGTCGCAGGACCGTAGTGACGACGAGGTGCTGGGGGATACTCCCCTCCTGGTACGCGACGAGTGAAGCACATTTCATGCTTCGGCGCAAGCCGGCTGCGCGTCTCGGCCAGCCCGAACGGACCGCCGGACGCCGGCCGTCGTCGGCCACCCCCAGGACGCCCTAGGTGTCTGAGCTCTCCGTCTCGGCGACGATCGTGGCGGCGGCCTCGGCGCTGACAACGTGCCGGGCGATGTTCCGGTAGCCCTCCACCCCGCGCTGCAGCCGCTCGATCACCCTGTCCTCCGCGATCGCGATGATCGCGGACGAGCCGGGCTGCAGGCTCTCGCCGATGGCCTGGAGGTCCTCGTCCTTGAAGCCCTTGTCGCGGATCTTTCCCCAGATCCCGCCACCCGCGCCGCCCACGACGGCGCTTGCGATGATGCTCGGCGGGAAGATCAGGCCGACGAGGCCACCGGCGATCGCGCCGCGCTTCGCCCACTTCTTCCCGCTCGGGTCCGCGGTCTCCTCGAAGGTCACCTTCCCGTCGGTGTGCCGCACGACGACGACCGCGTCGATCAGGTCGATCGACCCCTCGCGGTCCATCGCGCGGAAGTCCTTCAGGGCCTCGGCGGCCTGCGGCTCGTTGTCGAACGCGGCGATGAACACCTCGACCGGGTTGTCTGACGTACCTGCCATGTCACTCGCCTCCTCGGCGGGGACGGTAAGCCGATCCACGATGCCGGGCCTCACCTCCTGCGGATGAGCCGCAAGCCGTGACGGCCGGTCACGCCGGCTGGGCGGCCGGTCTCGTGTCGGCCCGACCGGGAACTAGCCTCACGGGCGTGCCGGTCCACCAGCTCTCGCGCAGCGACGCCCGGCGTATCGCGGTGCGAGCCCAGCTCCTCGACGGGAACCGTCCCACCGACCTGCTCGACGTCGTGCACCACCTGACGCTGGTGCAGAACGACCCGACCAACGCGGTCGCACCGAGCGCGGACCTGGTGCTGTGGAGCCGGCTGGGCTCCGCGTACGACCCGGACGAGCTGGTGTCGGCGCTGGACACCCAGCGGCTGATCGAGCTGCACATGATGATCCGGCCGCGCGAGGATCTGCGCCTCTACACCGCCGAGATGGCCGCCTGGCCGGGACCGGGCGAGCTGCGCGAGTGGCAGGAGGACGTCGAGCGCTGGTTCGCCGCCAACGAGGAGTGCCGGCTCGACATCCTCGAACGGCTCCGGATGGACGGGCCGCTGCCCGCCCGCGAGCTCCCGGACTCCTGCGTCGTGCCCTGGAGGTCGAGCGGCTGGACGAACAACCAGAACGTCACGAAGATGCTCGACTTCATGGTCCAGCGCGGAGAGGTCGCCACCGCCGGCCGCGAGGTCCGCGAACGGCTGTGGGACCTGGCCGAGCGGGTGTACCCCGATGACCCCGGTGTTCCGTACGACGAGGCGCTGCGGATCCGCGACGAGCGTCGGTTGCGCGCGCTGGGCGTCGCCCGGGCGAAGGCGACGGAGACCCCGCACGAGCCGAACCACGTGGGGGACGCCGGCGAGCCCGCCGTCGTCGAGGGAGTCCGTGGCACCTGGCGGGTCGACCCGGAGCAGCTGGGGCAGCCGTTCGCCGGCCGCGCCGCCGTCCTCTCGCCGCTGGACCGGCTCGTCTACGACCGCAAGCGGATGGCCGACCTCTTCGAGTTCGACTACCAGCTGGAGATGTACAAGCCGGCCGCCAAGCGGCGGTGGGGGTACTGGGCGATGCCTGTCCTGTACGGCGACCGGCTTGTCGGCAAGGTCGACGCCACCGCCGACCGCGACCGCGGTGTCCTGCGCGTCGATGCGGTGCACCGCGACGTCGACTTCAGCACAGCGATGACCGCCGCGGTCGACCGCGAGATCGCGGACCTGGCCCGCTGGCTCGACCTCGAGCCGGTCGGGGGGGCGAGCTAGCACCGACTCGTGCGTGCGGCCGCTCGTGACACGCTGGCCCGGTGACTGCCGGCCGCAAATCCCTCGATGAGCGGTTCGACGCGTGGGTGATCCGGCATCCGCACACGCCGGTGCTGCGGGAGCTGCTCCGGCTGCCGGTCGTCCTGTGGCGCCTGGGGCTCGGCCCGTTGGTCGGGCGGTTCGAGCCCCGCCGCGGCGGACCGCTCGTGCTGCTCACCGTGACGGGCCGCTCGAGTGGCCTGCCGCGACACACGCCAGTCATAGTGCACGTCGTCGGTGGTCAGACGTACGTGTGGTGCCCCTACGGCGGGCGCTCCGAGTGGTACCGCAACCTGATCGCGAACCCGCTGGCGACGGTGCAGTCACACCGGGGCACGCACGTCGTGCGGGCGGCCAGCATCGAGGACGATGAGGCAGTCGAGGTCGTCGCGGCGCTGCGCCGTTTCGACGCGCCCTGGCTGCGGAGCTACCTCGACGCCGAGGGCATCGCCGACACCCCGGAGGACATCGTCCGGAACAGGCAGCGGCTGCACGTCCGGCGCCTGGACTCGACACCGGAGGAGGGTCCACCGGCGCTCAAGGCAGACCTGGCCTGGCTCTGGCTGGTTGCGGCGGCTGTCGCTGCGGTGAGCGTCAGGCGGCGGTGTCGTCGCCCAGCCCAGCAATCACGGGCCACCGGCGACTGCAGCGACGAACCCCCCGCCGCGCCCCGATACGGGGACCGGGCGGGGCGTCGTTCGTGTTCGGCGCCACCATCGGCCAGCACTCGGATCGACCATCGGTGGGCACCTGTCGGTCGGCGGAGGCGGAGGGATTTGAACCCTCGATGGGGTTTAAGCCCCAAACCGCATTAGCAGTGCGGCGCCATAGACCGGACTAGGCGACGCCTCCCCGCAGCGCACCGGAGTGCGCTGCGTCCCCGAGATTACCCGGCGCGCCAGCCGGCCAGCAAAGTCGCAGCCGGGCGGAGCCCCGAGGGCGGACTGCGGCCACGTCCGGCCACTCGGCAGCGTTGATCTCAGGTGACGCCGCACCCGTGCCGATATGTCCCGCGTGACCGTCCCGGCCGGCCAAGCCACCCGGACCGGACCCGATCCCGACGGTCCGGCGCGCTCGGCTGCCCGCACGGCGGACCGGCTGCGCCGGTTGATCTCGGCGCAGCGTGACCTGGCCTGCGCGCCACCCGATCCTGAGCGAGTCTTCGGCCATCTCGCGCAGGCAGCTCTCGACATCTTCGACGCCGAGGGCGCCCTCGCCGCACAGCCCGAGGGAGACCTCGTCGTGGCGCGTGCCGTGGCTGGTCGTTGCGGACCCTCGGTCGGCACGGCGATCCCCCTGGAGGGCACCCTGGCCGGTGCGGCACTGCGCAGCCTGGCACCGCAGATCTGTCACGACGGGGACACCGACCGCCGGACCCGCCGCGACATCAACCTGCGGGCCGGCACCCGTGCGTCCATCGTCGTCCCGCTCGTGCACGACGGAGTGGCCATCGGCCTGGTCGCCGCACTGTCCTCGGCGCCCGGCGCGTTCAGCGACGAGGACCTCGACCTGCTCGGCCTGCTCGCCGACGTTGCGGCCAGCAGCCTCCGCGCGGCGCTGCTGCACGAGCGTGGCGAGCGTCTGGCGGACCGTTCCGCGGCGATCGTCGAGTCGATCGCCGAGGGCCTCGTCGAGCTCGACCTCGCCGGTCGGGTCACGTTCGCCAACAGCAGCGCCCAGCGGCTCCTCGGGTTCGCCTGGGATCCCGGGTCCGGCCCGGCCGTGACACGCGCGGCCTACACGTATCTGTGCGAGGACGGGTCCCCCCGGCCCGTCGAGACGCTGCCGGGTGTCGTCGCCCTGGCCACCGGACAGAGCCAGGAGGGGCAGCTCGTCGGGGTACGCGGACCGGACCAGCGGGTCTGGTGGCTGATCGTCAATGCGGTGCCGCGCCGCAAGGACGGGCGAGTCTGCGGCGTGGTGTGCTCCTTCACCGACGTGACGAGCCGCTTGCAGATGGAGCGCGCCCATCGTGAGCGAGACCGCCGGCTGCGCGCCGCCCAGGAGCTGACCGGGCTGGCCTGGTGGACGCTTGACGTCGCCACCGGCCGGCACGAGTGGTCCGACGAGATGTTCCGCCTCGTCGGGCTGGAGCCTGCCGCCGCAGCGCCGGACCACGCCCGGTTCCTGGAGCTGCTGCACCCGGACGACCGGCCGTCCGCCCGAGAGCTGGCCGAGGACGGGTTCGTGACCGGTCACCGAGACGTGTTCCGTGTCGTGCACCCCGACGGCTCCGTCCGCTTCCTGCAGTCCTGGACCGACGTCGAGACCGGACCCGACGGCGACGCCGTCCGCGTTCTCGGTGCGACGATCGACGTCACCGAGAGGGAGCAGTCGCTGGCCGAGCTCGCGGACAGCCGGGCGAAGCTCGCCGCTGCCCTGGAGCTGACGCGTACTGCCACGTGGGAGTGGGACGTGCGCAGCAACCAGGTCCACTGGTCAGACCGGATGCTGGAACTGATGGGGCGCGAGCCCGGCGGCCCGGTGCGCGTCGAGGACTTCCTGGACTGCGTACACCCGGCCGACCGCGACCGGATGGCAGCCCTCGGCGACCGGACCGTCGCCACCGGCCGAGGCGAGGTGGCGGTCTTCCGGGTCGTGCACCCTGACGGGTCCCAGCGCCACGTACGCGCGTGGACCGATGTCCGGACCGGCGCAGATGGTGCGGTCACGGCCCTGTGGGGCACCGCGATGGACGTGACCGAGCAGACCGAGGCGGCGGAGCAGCTCGCGGCCAGCGAGGAGCACTTCCGGGTGGCGTTCGACAACGCGCCCATCGGGATGTCGATGATCAGCCTCGCGCCGGAGAGCCTCGGTCAGTACCTTCGCGCGAACGTCGCCTTCCACGAGATGACCGGGTACGGCCGGGGCGAGCTGGTCGGGCAGCGGATGCTCGAGCTGACCCACCCGGCCGACCGCGAGCGGGACGCCATCCTCTTCCAGCGTCTTCACGACGGCGAGACCACCTCCGTGGCCTTCGAGAAGCGATACCGCCGCAAGGACGGCACGACCCTTCATGCCTGGGTGACCAGCTCGGTCGTCCGTGGCACGCGGGGCGAGCCGCTGTACCTCGTGACCCACGCGGTCGACATCACCGACCGGCTGCGCGAGCAGGCCGAGCTGGAGCGGCTGGCGCTCACCGACACCTTGACCGGTCTGGCCAACCGGACCCTCCTGACGGACCGCATGGACCAGGCCCTCGCCCGCCTGCAGCGCACCGGGGGCGCCTGCGCGCTTCTGCTGCTCGACGTCGACCGCTTCAAGCTGGTCAACGACTCGCTCGGTCACCAGGTGGGTGACGCGCTGCTGATCCAGATGGCCGGCCGCATCGAGGCCGTCAGCCGCGCGGACGCCACCGTCGCCCGACTCGGCGGTGACGAGTTCGTCGTGCTCGTCGAGGGTCTGCGTGAGACGGACGAGGTCCACGCCATCGCGGCTCGGCTGCTCGAGACCCTTCGCCGCCCGTACCAGCTCGGTCCGGCCGCGGAGTCGATGGTGGCCACGGTGAGCCTCGGCATCTCCGTCGCCACCTCCCCCGACCGCTCCCACGTCGACCTGTACCGGGAGGCCGATCTCGCGCTCTACCGCGCCAAGGACTCCGGTCGCGACCAGTACGCGCTCTTCGACGACGCGCTGCGTTCCCGGGCCGGGGAGCGGATGCGGGCGGAGACGACGCTGCGGCGGGCCCTCGCCGAGGACCGGCTGGTGGCCGTCTTCCAGCCGATCGTCGACCTGCGGGACGGCACGGTGCACGCCGCGGAAGGCCTGGCCCGGCTCGCCGCCGACGACGGGACGTGGGTCTCCCCGGCCGACTTCATCGACGTCGCCGAGGAGACAGGACTGATCGTCGAGGTCGACGCCCGGATGGTGGAGCTGGTGGTCGCGGAGCATGCCCGCCTGAGTGCGCTCGGCGACGTCGCGCTGCGCCGGGTCAGCACCAACGTGTCCGCCCGGTCCCTGGAGGACCCGGCATTCGTCGATCGCGTACGCCGGGCCCTGAGCTGGTACGGCGTACCCGGCTCCGCGTTGCGGATCGAGCTGACCGAGCGCAGCCTCCTGACGACCAGCCCGGTCGTCCGCGAGTCGCTGCAGCGCCTCATCACGCTCGGGCTTCACGTCGGGCTCGACGACTTCGGCACGGGGTACTCCGCGCTGGGGTACCTGCAGCGGTTCTCGTTGCAGTTCCTCAAGATCGACCGATCGTTCGTGGGCCGGCTCGGAGCCAGCGCGCGCGACGACGCCGTGGTGTCTGCGGTCATCGACCTCGCCCACGCTCACGACCTGGTCGTCGTGGCGGAGGGCGTCGAGACGCGGGAGCAGCTGGACACCCTGCGGTCGATGGGCTGTGACCGGGCGCAGGGCTACCTGCTGGGGCGCCCCATGGAGTCGGCCGCCCTCGAGGACCTGCTGCGCGGCAACCCGCGCTGGTGATCGCGCAGGTCGATGACCTGCGCGGCCGCGGGGTGCACGTCGCCGACGACGTCGTAGGTGATGCGCTCTGCCGGGACGCCCGCCCACGTCAGCCGGCCGTACGCCGCGCGGGTCATCGCGGGTGACCCGCACACCAGCACGTCGTGCTCGGACCAGTCGCCGCGCCGCGCGACGACGTCGGGAACAAGCCCGGTCTCGCCGGTGAAGTGCGGGTCGTCCGACACCACCGGCACGACGGTCAGCCACCGGTTGAGTGCCGCCATGCGGTGCAGCGCCGCCATGTCGTAGAGCTCGTGGGTCTGGCGGACGCCGAAGAACAGCGTCAGGCGGCGGCTGCTGTTCCACTTCGTCATGTCGTCGATGATCGCCTTGATCGGCGCCAGCCCCGTGCCGCCTGCGACGGCGAGCACGTCACGGTTTGACTGCTTGTCGATCTTCATCTCGCCCTGTGGCGCCCCGAGCCGGAGCACGTCACCGACGACAGCGCGCCAGACCAGCGGGCCGCTCACCCATCCCGAGTCGATGGCGCGGACGTGAAACTCGAGCAGACCGTCCGGGCTCGGGGCGGTCGCCATGGAGTAGGTCCGCCAGCACCGCGGTCGGTAGGGCGTCTCGATGCTTGCGTACTGGCCCGCGGCGTACTCGTACGGCCGGTCGGTGCGCAGCACGATGACGGCCAGGTCGTGCGTTCGTCGCTCGTGCGCGACGATCTCGGCCTTCCACCAGGCGGGCTCTCGGCTGGCGGCCTCCTGCGCGCCGGCGATCATGGTGTCGGCCATCAGCCGGTAGGCGCGCTCCCAGGCGGCTTCCAGCTCCGGAACCCAGTAGTCCTCGCCGTGCTCACGCAGCGTCTCGATCAGGGCGCGGCCGAGCATGTCGTAGTGCTCGGGCCGGACTCCGAACTTGCGGTGGTCGCGACCCAGCTGGCGCAGCATCGGCACGAACCGCTCCGGGTCGGCCAGGTTGCGCACCGCGCCGGTGAGCGCACGGAACAGCCGGTCTCGCTGGACGTCCATGGCAATGGGGAACAGTGAGCGCAGCTGCGGCTCCTGGACGAAGAGGCGCGCGTAGAAGAAGTTGATGACCTCGTCGGACCGGTCACCCAGCAGCCGTAGATGCTCGTCGAGCATCCCGATCTCGTCGTCCAGCAGGGGCGCCGCGAAGAGGTCGTCGTGCTGCGGCATCCGGCCAGGGTAGGCGAAGCTGTCCGATGTGTCCCATCCCGGGCGTGTCATCCGGCTGGGTGGTCGCGTGGACCGGCCCAGGTGTCGATGATCGCCGCATGAGAAGGCGTTCGCCGGTCGTCGTGATCGTCTCGGCCGCGCTCGTGGGGATGGTCTCGGTCGGCGCTGGGACCCCCGCCAGCGGTGCCGGCCGGAGCCTGCCCGGGACCGACTGCCCGGTCTTCCCGGCCACCAGCGTCTGGCACGGCGACATCAGCGACCTGCCGGTCCACCCACGCAGTGACGAGTGGCTCTCGCACATGTCGCCAGACCGCAGCCTGCACCCCGACTTCGGACCGTCCTACGGCGAGCAGCCGGTCCCGTACGGCATCCCGATCACCGTGGTCGGCGGGGCGCACGCGACGGTGCGCGTCCGCTTCCAGTACGCCGACGAGAGCGACCGGGTTCGATACCCGCTCGGCTCGGATACGCGCATCGAGGGTGGCCAGGGCTCGGACGGCGACCGGCACGCGATCGTCGTCGACCGGAGCACCTGCCGGCTGTACGAGACGTTCGCGACGTACCGGTCGGTGTCGGGCCGCTGGCGCGCCGGGTCCGGGGCCACGTGGCGCTTGACCCGCAACGCCCTGCGTCCCGACGGCTGGACCTCGGCCGACGCGGCGGGGCTGCCGGTCCTGCCGGGGCTGCTGCGGCCGGGCGAGGTCCGCCGCGGGCATGTCGACCACGCGATCCGGTTCACCACGAACGTCACCGACCGCAGGCACGTCTGGCCGGCTCGGCACGACGCCGGCTCGGTCAGCGACCCGTCGTACCCGCCGATGGGCGCCTGGTTCCGTCTCGAGGCGTCGTTCCCGCTGTCCTCGTTCCGTCCGGACACCCGGGCCGTGCTGCGGGCGATGATGCGGCACGGCCTCGTGCTCGCCGACAACGGGTCGCCCTGGTTCTTCCAGGGCGCCCGGTCGACGCGATGGCCCGAGGGTCTGCTCGACGAGCTCACGTCGGTGCCGGCGTCGGCCTTCGAGGCCGTCGACACCTCCGAGCTGCAGGTCAGCCCGGACAGCGGAGCGGCCCGCAGGCCCTGAGGCGGCGCGTCAGGGCGCTCGTCCGTTGTGCCGGGCGGGTGCTCCCACGCGCCGATTTCCCACGCATCGGATGCGCAGCTGGGCCTCGCCCTTGCCGAACAGGCATCCAATGCGCGACCGGGCGGTGTGCGACCGCCGGACTCCGGGCACGAACTGTCCCGTGCCCGCGACACCGTTCACCACGGACCTGTCCGGCCTGGCCGGCTGGGTCCTCGACGTCATCGAGGCGATGGGGGCTCCCGGCGTGGCAGCGCTCGTCGCGCTGGAGAACCTGTTCCCGCCGTTGCCCAGCGAGGTCGTCCTGCCGCTGGCCGGGTTCCTCGCCGGGCAGGGGAAGCTGTCCCTGGCCGCGGTGCTGGTGGCGGCCACCGCCGGCTCGGTCGCCGGCGCGCTCGTCCTCTACTGGGCCGGCGCGGCCCTGGGGCCGACCCGGCTGCGCGCGCTCGCCGAACGCCTTCCACTGATGGACGCCGACGACGTGGACCGGGCGCAGGGCTGGTTCGACCGGCACGGCCGCACAGCGGTGCTGGTGGGCCGGCTGGTGCCAGGCGTGCGCTCCCTGATCTCCGTCCCGGCCGGTGTCGCGCGCATGCCGCTCGCGCCGTTCCTGGCCTACACCACGCTGGGCAGCGCGGCGTACAACGCCGTGCTCGTCCTGCTCGGGCACCAGCTCGGCAGCCGGTGGACCTCCGTCGAGCGGTTCAGCGACCCGGTCAACTACGCGGCGTACGGCCTGATCGCCCTCGGCGTCGCACTCGCGGCCATGCGCCGGGCCCGGCATCGTCGCCGCGACCGCGACCGCGGGCGGGAGCAGGCGGCCGAGCCGGAGCGGGCCAGCCGGTGACGGGGACTGCCCGGCCCACGCATGAGCGCGGACCGGGCGGTGCCCCGGTCACGGCG
>DASVBQ010000034.1:0-3839 GCA_036375795.1 Actinomycetes bacterium | reverse complement strand
ACAACGAGATCAACGGCCCGGACGACCTGGCCGGCAAGACGGTGTGCAGCGTCGAGGGTTCGACCCCGGCGGCGAACATCGAGGCGAACTACCCCGACACCAAGCTCGAGCTGACCGACGCGTACAGCAACTGCCTCGAGCCGCTGCGCAACGACCAGGTCGACGCGATCACCACCGACAACGTGATCCTGGCCGGCTTCGTCGACCAGAACCCGGACGAGTTCAAGCTGGCCGGCGAGCCGTTCACCGAGGAGCCCTACGGCATCGGCCTGAAGAAGGGCGACACCAAGTTCCGCAACTTCATCAACGACACCCTCGAGGAGGCCTACGAGGACGGCTCCTGGGCGGAGGCGTGGGAGGCCACGGCCGGGAAGGTCCTCGAGACCCCCGAGCCGCCGGCGGTCGACCGCTACTGACGAGACGGACGACGGGGTGGGCCGCCGCGCGAAGCGGCCCACCCCCGACTGTGCCCGGCACGACGAGGAGGTGAGCACGTGGACGCGGTCATCGACAACCTGCCGCTGTACTGGGACGGGTTCCAGATGACGCTGCGGCTCACCCTCGTCTCCGCGGCGGTGGCACTGGTCCTCGGAACGCTGCTCGGTGCCTTCCGGGTCTCCCCCGTCCCGACACTGCGCGGCTTCGGCACGGTCTACGTCGAGCTGCTGCGCAACACCCCGCTCACGCTGGTCTTCTTCTTCTTCGTCTTCGTGGCCCCGCAGCTCGACATCAAGCTCCCGTTCGAGACGTCGGCCTACGTCGCCCTGTCGCTCTACACCGCCGCGTTCGTGTGCGAGGCGGTGCGCTCCGGCGTCAACAGCGTCGGCGTCGGTCAGGCCGAGGCCGCGCGGGCGATCGGCCTGACCTTCGGCCAGACCATGACGCAGGTGGTGCTGCCGCAAGCCCTGCGGACCGTCGTACCGCCGTTGATCAACATCTTCATCGCGCTGACGAAGAACACCTCCGTGGCGGTCGGGTTCTTCGTCACCGAGCTGATGGCCATCGGCATCCGGCTGGCCAACCGCAACCCGGCGGACGTGATTGCGGTCCTGCTGGGTGTGGCCGCCTTCTACCTCGTGATCACGGTGCCCGCAGGCATCCTCGCGGGGCGGCTCGAACGCAAGGTGGCGTTCGCCCGATGAGCATCGTCCTCTTCGACGCGCCCGGCCCGCGCACCCGCCGGCGGGTGGCCCTGTGGTCGACGGTGGCGGGGGTGCTCCTCGCCGCCCTGTTGGTACTCGTCGTGGTCCGGCTCGCGCAGCGCGGCATCTTCGACGCCGAGCGATGGGACATCTTCACCGAGGACACCGAGACCTGGGAGGCGCTGTTGCGCCGCGGGCTCGGCGCGACGCTGAAGGCGGCGGGGCTCGCCGCCGTGATCGCGCTCACCGCGGGTGCGCTGGTCGCCGTCGCCCGGACGTCGGAGCGTCGCTGGGTACGCGTCCCCGCCGCCGTGCTGATCGAGCTGTTCCGCGGCCTGCCCGTGGTGCTGCTGATGTTCTTCTCGGCGCTGGCGCTGGACCTCTCGATCTTCAACGCCGTCGTGCTCGGCCTGGTGCTGTACAACACCGCCGTCATCGCCGAGATCCTGCGCGCCGGCATCCAGTCGCTGCCGCGCGGGCAGCGCGAGGCCGCTCTCGCGATCGGTCTGACGCCTGGGCAGACGATGCGGATGATCCTGCTCCCGCAGGCGGTCCGCCGGATGCTGCCGTCGCTGGTCAGCCAGCTCGTCGTCCTGCTCAAGGACACATCGCTGGGCTACATCGTCGGCTACGTCGAGCTGCTGCGCGTCAACCGCGAGCTGCGCGACTTCTTCGGCAGCGAGTACATCTTCTCGCTGTTCCTGGTCACTGCCGCGCTCTACATCGGGGTGAACTTCGCACTGTCCCGGGTCGCGACCTACCTCGAGCGACGTGGCAGCAGCCGCGCCGCCGGCGGAGTGGCGCCGCTGCAGCCGGCGGAGGGGGTGGCGCGGGACTCCGGTCCCGTCTGATCCCACGAACGGCGCGACCCGCTGTCTCAGTCGCCGGCGTCCGCGCCTCTCTCTCACCCCGAGGTCGGAACAGCATCGCGTTCTCGACATCCGCCGCTCGACCGGCTCAGCGCCAGCCGTACCCCGACCGCAGCAACCGCGCCACCCGGTCGAAACGGGCCCGATCGAGGACGGCCCCCTCGCGCCGGATGTCGTCCTCCGGGACGTCGAGGACCCGGTCCAGGCGCACCCAGCTCGGGCGCCGCTCGTGGTCCCAGTCGCCGGCGCCGAGCCCGTGCCACCCCGGCTCACCGTCGTGGTCGGACTGGCTCGACAGCATCAGACCGAGCAGGTACCGCCCGTCGCGGCCGACGACCAGCACCGGGCGGTCCTTGCCCCGGGTGGGGTCGTCCTCGTAGGCGACCCAGGTCCACACGATCTCGCCCGGGTCGGCCCGGCCGTCGAGGTCGGGTGCGTACTCCAGCAGGCGCTGCACCGACGCGGGCGGCGGGCCCGGCCGAGGGCGGGCACCGGCGGGACCGGGCCGCCGGGGCGGCGCGGGCAGTGGCCGCGCGGCGCGCCGCCGGGCCACCTCCTGCAGGACGCGGGGTCCTTCGCGCACCGCGAGACGGGCGAGCGAGCCGGCGATGCGGCTCCACGGGCTGCTGGGCACGGGCCGACCCTAGCCAGCGGCCTCAGCGGGCGACCTCGGTGGCGCGGGACTCGCGCACGACGGTGACCCGGATCTGGCCGGGGTAGGTCAGCTCGCTCTCGACCTGCTTGGCGATCTCCCGGGCGATCACCTGCGCCTGGATGTCGTCGACCGCGTCGGGCAGCACCATGACCCGGACCTCGCGGCCCGCCTGCATGGCGAAGACCTTCTCCACGCCGTCGTACGACGTGGCGATCTCCTCCAGCCGCTCCAGTCGTGCGACGTAGGACTCCAAGGACTCGCGACGTGCGCCGGGGCGCCCACCGCTGATGGCGTCGGCGGCCTGGGTGAGCACAGCCTCCAGCGTGTGCGGCTCGACCTCGTTGTGGTGGGCCTCGATGGCGTGCACGACGTCCGGGTGCTCGCCGCACCGACGCGCGACGTCGGCGCCGATGAGGGCGTGGGAGCCCTCGATCTCGTGGGTGAGCGCCTTGCCGACGTCGTGCAGCAGCGCGCACCGCTTCATCAGGACGGGGTCGAGGCCCAGCTCACTGGCCATCATCCCGGCGACGTGGGCCGACTCCAGCAGGTGCTTGAGCACGTTCTGGCCGTACGACGTGCGGTAGCGCAACCGGCCCAGCAGGGTGACGAGCTCGGGGTGCATGTCGGTGATGCCCACGTCCACCAGGGCGTCCTCGCCGGCCCGCTGGCAGAGCGCGTCGACCTCGGTGCGCGCCCGCTCGTAGGCGTCCTCGATGCGCTGCGGGTGGATGCGCCCGTCGAGGACGAGCGCCTCGAGGGCGATGCGCCCGACCTCGCGCCGCACCGGGTCGAAGCAGGACAGCAGCACCGCCTCGGGGGTGTCGTCGATGATGAGGTTGACACCGGTGACGGACTCGAACGTCCGGATGTTGCGTCCCTCGCGGCCGATGATGCGGCCCTTCATCTCGTCGCTCGGGAGGTGCAGGACGGACACCACGGACTCGGTCGTCTGCTCGGTCGCCAACCGCTGGATCGCCATCGTGATGATGCGCCGGGCGCGGGCCTCCCCCTCCTCCTGGGCCTCGCGCTCGATCTCGCGAACCACGAGGGCCGCATCACGCTTGGCCTGCTGCTCGGCGGCGGCGACCAGCTCCGCCCGCGCCTGCTCGGCGCTCAACCCGGCCGCCTGCTCGAGGACGGCCCGCCGCTGCGCCTCGAGGTCGGCGAGCTCCG
>DASVBQ010000033.1:0-4321 GCA_036375795.1 Actinomycetes bacterium | reverse complement strand
CTGGAGTGAGACGCCGTCCCCGGCGAGGCCGGGAAAGCAGAACTACTTGACGGTGACCGTGGCGCCGGCGCCCTCGAGGGCGGCCTTCGCCTTGTCGGCGGCCTCCTTGTTGACCTTCTCCAGGACCGGCTTCGGGGTGCCGTCCACCAGGTCCTTGGCCTCCTTCAGGCCGAGGCTGGTGAGCGCGCGCACCTCCTTGATGACCTGGATCTTCTTCTCGCCGGCAGCCTCGAGGATGACGTCGAACTCGTCCTGCTCGGCGGCGGCCTCGCCGGCCTCGCCCGCGCCGGCACCGCCGGCGGCGGGGGCGGCGGCGACGGCGACCGGAGCCGCCGCGGTGACGCCGAAGGTCTCCTCGAACTGCTTCACGAACTCCGAGAGCTCGATGAGGGTCATCTCCTTGAACGACTCAAGGAGCTCGTCGGTGCTGAGCTTCGCCATGGTGGCGGTCCTTCCTTACTGGTTCAGTCCTGGCCGGGTACGTCCAGGCGCTGGGATGGCGGACGGGCCGATCAGCCCTCGGTGGTCTCCTCGGCGCTCGCCTCGGCGGTGGACGCGTCGGACGGATCGTCGGCGACGGCCTCGGCGGGAGCCTCGGGGGTGGCCTCCTCGGAGGTGGTGACCTCCTCGGGCTCGGCGGCGGCCGGTGCCTCGGCACCGGCGCCTCCTGCCAGGACGCTGGGGTCCTGCTCGGCCTTCTGCCGCAGCGCCTCGATGACGCGTGCGGTCTGCGCCAGCGGCGCAGCGAACAGCGAGACGGCGTTCTGCAGCGACGCCTGCATCGCTCCCGCCAGCTTGGCGAGGAGCACCTCGCGCGACTCGAGGTCGGCGAGCTTCTTGATCTCGTCGGACGAGAGCGGCTTCCCGTCGAGGACACCGCCCTTGATGACGAGCATGGGATGAGCCTTGGCGAAGTCACGCAGACCCTTGGCCGCCTCGACCGGGTCGCCCTTGACGAAGGCGATGGCCGACGGACCCTGCAGCAGGTCGTCGAAGGCACCGACCCCGGCCTCACGGGCCGCGATCTTGGTCAGCGTGTTCTTCACCACGGCGTACGACGTGTCAGCACCGAGGGACCGGCGCAGCTCCTTGAGCTGGGCGACGGTGAGCCCGCGGTACTCGGTCAGCACGGCAGCGGTCGAGCTGCGGAACTCCTCCGTCAGCTCGGCGACCGCGGCCGCCTTGTCAGGCCTCGCCATGAGTGGCCGGCCCTCCTTCCATTCGACGAACTGTCGTGCGCCGGTGTGGAGGGCCCGGACATGCAAGACGCCCCGGCGCAGGCGCGCGACGGGGCGTGGTGGTCGGCCTGGTCGAGCCGGCCGACGGGTTCGTCCGTTCTGCACCTGCGCGGGTCGCCCGCTGACGCGGGACCTTCGACCGGCCTCCCCGCTCGCGCGGGAGGGACGGTGACCGGCGGTCTGTGGCAGCGGCCAGCGTACGGCGTACGCACCGCCCCCGCAAAATCCGGCCGGCGGTCAGCCGGTGAGCTTGTCCGCGTCGAAGACCCGCTTGGCCGACGGTTGCTCGATGCGGACCTTCTCGCCCCAGTCGCGGTAGATCCCGGTGACCGAGAACAACCCGGCGGTCGTCGGGATGTCGGTGCTGAACCGGCGAGGAAGTCCGCTGGTGTCCAGCCACACGTCGTACTCCAGCGTGCGGACACCGGCATCAAGCATCGACTGGTACTGGTCCTTGATCGCGCCACTGGCGATCCTGGTCGCCCGCCGCAGGTTCACCACGGCGTAGTGGTGCGTTGTCGGCACCCCCTCGACGGTCGCCGGGCCCACGTCCTCGACGAGACGGGCCGCCCGGAGCAGCCCCAGGCTCTGGGCGGGGTCGAACGACGCCCGCAGCTGGTCCACCACTGGGTCCAGCCGACGTCCGAGCGGGCTGCGCGGTGAGGGCGACACCTTGAGCCAGGGCTTGTTCCTCGGCAGCCCCTTGGCCGCCGGCAGCGCGAGGTAGGACGCACTCGGCAGCAGCACGGCCCGGACGCGACCGGTCTCCGGCATGGTCAGCTGCACGTCGGCGTCGAAGGCGGCGTCGGCGAAACGCATGTCGCCCGAGCCGGAGACGGTCTCACCGCCCCCCTGTCCGGAGAACGTGAAGGTCGCGGTGCGCTCGGCGACCATCCGGTGGACGACCTTCTGGTACAGCACCGGGCCGGGGGTCGTGACCGGCGCCGGGCGCGCCGCCCCGCCGGTGTCGGCGGGGTCGGCGAGCGGGCCGCACCCGGTCAGGAGTGCGGTGGCGAGCAGGGCGAAGGCGGTGCGGACGAGCATGTGCTAGGCAGGAACCGCCTCGGCGTCCTCGAGCAGGGCGCGCGTCTTGTTCGGGTCGACCGGGATGCCGGGCCCCATGGTCGTCGACATGGTGGCCTTGCGGATGTACCGGCCCTTGGCGGCCGACGGCTTGAGCCGGAGGATCTCCTCCAGGGCGGCGCCGTAGTTCTCCACCAGCTGCTTCTCGTCGAACGACGCCTTGCCGATGATGAAGTGCAGGTTGGCGTTGCGGTCCACCCGGAACTCGATCTTGCCGCCCTTGATGTCGGACACCGCCTTCGCGACGTCCGGCGTGACGGTGCCGGTCTTGGGGTTCGGCATCAGACCGCGCGGACCGAGCACCCGGCCGAGGCGGCCGACCTTGCCCATGAGGTCCGGCGTGGCGACGACCGCGTCGAAGTCGAGGCGGCCCTTGGTGACCTCCTCGATGAGGGCGTCGTCGCCCACGATGTCGGCGCCGGCGGCCTTGGCCTGCTCGGCACGCTCACCGGTGGCGAAGACCAGGACCCGAGCGGTCTTGCCGGTGCCGTGCGGCAGGTTGACGGTGCCGCGGACCATCTGGTCCGCCTTGCGCGGGTCGACGCCCAGGCGCATGGCGACCTCGACGGTCGCGTCGTACTTCGTGGTCGACGTCTCCTTCGCCATGCGGACCGCCTGCAGCGGGGAGTAGAGGGTGTCCGCGTCGATCTTCTCGACCGCGGCGCGGTAGGCCTTGCTGCGCTTCACTGCTGCTCCTCGGGAGTCGTGCCGGACGCTCGTCCGGCGGGAGTCGTGGTACGTCGGGCCAGCGCCGGCCCTCCCACGGTGGTGCGGATCTCTCCGCGCGTGCGCTGGGTCAGTGATGACCCTCGACGGAGATACCCATCTGGCGCGCGGTGCCGGCGATGATCTTCTCGGCGGCGTCGAGGTCGTTGGCGTTGAGGTCGGGCATCTTGGTCTCGGCGATCGAGCGGACCTGGTCGCGGGTCAGCCGGGCAACCTTGGTCTTGTGCGGCTCGCCGGAGCCCTTCTCGATGCCGGCAGCCTGCAGGATGAGCTTCGCGGCCGGCGGGGTCTTGGTGATGAAGGTGAAGGAGCGGTCCTCGTAGACCGAGATCTCCACCGGCACGACCTGACCGCGCTGCGACTCGGTCTGCGCGTTGTAGGCCTTGCAGAACTCCATGATGTTGACGCCGTGCTGGCCCAGCGCCGGGCCGACCGGCGGCGCCGGGGTGGCCGCGCCGGCCTGGATCTGCAGCTTGATGACCGCTGCGAGCTTCTTCTTGGGGGGCATACCGGGTCCTTCTGGTTGTCTTCTCGGCGCCACGTCGTACGGACGTGGTGGTCCTGCGGACGTGGGCTAGATCTTCTGCACCTGGCTGAACGAGAGCTCGACCGGCGTCTCCCGGCCGAAGATCGAGACCAGCACCTTGAGCTTCTGCGAGTCGGCGTGGATCTCGCTGATCGTCGCCGGCAGGGTGGCGAACGGGCCGTCCATGACGGTCACCGACTCGCCGACCTCGAAGTCCGCGGCCCTGGTCTCGACGACCTGCGGCTTCTTCTCCTGCTCCGGGGCGAGGAACTGCATGACCTCGTCGAGCGAGAGCGGCGACGGGCGGTGGGTGTGGCCGACGAAGCCGGTCACGCCGGGCGTGTTGCGCACCGCCGACCACGACTCGTCGGTCAGGTCCATGCGCACCAGCACGTATCCGGGAAGCAGGTTCTGCTTGACCTGCTTTCGCTGGCCGTTCTTGACGACGGTCTCCTCGCGCTGCGGGACCTCCACCTGGAAGATGTAGTCCTCCATGTTCAGCGAGGTCGTCCGCGTCTCGAGGTTGTTCTTCACGCGGTTCTCGTAGCCGGCGTAGGAGTGCACGACGTACCAGTCGCCGGGTGCGCGGCGCAGCGCAGCGCGCATCTCCTCGACCGGGTCGACCTCGGCCTCCTGGGCCGGCTGCTCGGCGACGGCCTCCGTGGTCGGCTCCTCGACAGCCGGCTCGGTCGCCTCCGGAGCCTCCAGGGAGGCGTCAGCGGTCTCGACGGCGACGACCTCTGGGGTC
>DASVBQ010000026.1:0-13499 GCA_036375795.1 Actinomycetes bacterium | reverse complement strand
GTCCTGCTGGTGCTCGTCGTGGCGCCGTTCTTCGTCAGCTTCCTGCTCCGCACCATCGCGTGGAAGCAGATCCTCGGGGACGAGGCCTGGGTGGCCGACGTGCTGCGCTTCCTGCACGTCCTCGGGCCCAACGACCACATCATCAACTCGGCGCCGGCGGTGGTCATCGGCATCACGTACAACTTCCTGCCGTTCATGATCCTGCCGATCTACGCCTCGCTCGAGCGGGTCGACCCGAGGCTGATCGAGGCCGCCGGCGACCTCTACGCGAACGGCCTCACCACCTTGCGAAAGGTCACCGTCCCGCTGTCCCTGCCGGGTGTCGTCGCCGGCACCCTGTTGACGTTCATCCCCGCCGCCGGCGACTACGTGAACGCCGCGCTGCTCGGCAACCGCGACACCACGATGGTCGGCAACGTCATCGACTCGCGGTTCCTGCGCGTCGTCGACTACCCCACTGCCGCGGTCCTGTCGGTGACGCTCATGGTGTCGATCCTCGTGCTCGTCGCCCTCTACATCCGCCGGGCCGGAACCGAGGAGCTCGTGTGAGCAATCAGCGCACGGCACCGCGGGTCTCTCGGTGGCTGAGCGGCAACGCCATCCGCATCTACGCCGTGCTCGGGTTCAGCTACCTGTTCGTCCCGGTGGCCTACACCTTCGTCTACTCGTTCAACGACTCGGGAAAGTCCAACCTGGCCTGGCAGGGCTTCACCCTCGACAAGTGGACCAACCCGTGCGGCGCGCCCGACGTGTGCCCGGCCCTGGTCAACAGCATCCAGATCGGGCTGCTGGCCACCCTGATCGCGACAGTGCTCGGGACGATGGTCGCCTTCGCGCTTGCCCGCCACCGGTTCCGTGGGCGTTCCGCGACCAACCTGACCATCTTCCTGCCCATGGCGACGCCGGAGGTCGTGCTCGGCGCCTCGCTGCTCGCGCTGTTCCTCAACATGGGCGTTTCGCTGGGGAAGCAGACGATCGTCATAGCGCACGTGATGTTCTGCATCAGCTTCGTCATCGTGACCGTGAAGGCACGGCTGGCGAGTCTCGACCCTCGGCTGGAGCAGGCCGCGATGGACCTCTACGCCAACGAGATCCAGACCTTCCGCCGGGTGACACTGCCCCTCGTGTTCCCCGGGATCCTGGCCGGGGCGCTGCTGGCGTTCTCGCTGTCCTTCGACGACTTCATCATCACGAACTTCAACTCCGGCGACGTGAACACCTTCCCGAAGTTCGTGTGGGTGTCCTCGCTGCGGGGAATCCCGGCCCAGGCCAACGTCATCGCGTCGGCGATGTTCTTCATCGCCCTGGTCGCGGTCGTCATCGGCCAGCTGGTCGCCGGCCGCCGGAGGACGTGACGGGTGACTGCCCGCTACGGCCCCATGTTCGGTCCCGACATCACCTTCCTCGGGGTCGACCGCTGCGACCTCGGTGACGCCGCGACGTTCGCGGGCGCCGACGTCGTGGTCATCGGTGCCCCGTTCGACGGCGGCACCTCGCACCGGCCGGGAACCCGGTTCGGCCCGCAGGCGATCCGCTCCACCGACTACCTGCCGCACGACGGGTCGCGTCCGCACCTGGCGCTGCGCGTCGACGCCCTGCGCGACCTACGCGTCGTCGACGCGGGCGACGTGGAGATGCCGCCGGGCTACATCGAGCGCGCGCTGGCCGCACTGACCGAGGCCGTCGCAACCGTTGCGGCGAGCGGCGCGGTCCCGGTCGTGCTGGGTGGGGACCACTCGATCACCCTGGCCGACGTGACGGGCGTCGCGCGCCACCACGGGCAGGGCAGGGTGTCCGTGGTGCACTTCGACGCGCACGCCGACACAGGTGACATCGAGTTCGGGACGCTGTACGGGCACGGCCAGCCGATGCGCCGGCTCATCGAGTCCGGGGCGGCACGCGGTGACAGGTTCGTGCAGATCGGGCTGCGCGGCTACTGGCCGGGTCCGGAGACGCTGGACTGGATGGCGGCGCAGCGGATGCGCTCGTACGAGATGACCGAGATCGGCACGCGGGGACTCGACACCTGCCTGGACGAGGCGTTCGCCATCGCGGTCGACGACTGCGACGGCGTGTTCCTGTCGGTCGACATCGACGTCGCCGACCCGGGTCACGCGCCGGGCACCGGGACGCCCGAGCCGGGCGGGCTGACCGCGCGCCAGCTGCTCGACGCGGTGCGCCGAGTCTGCCTCGAGCTGCCGGTCGTAGGCGTGGACGTGGTCGAGGTCTCACCGCCGTACGACCACGCCGACATCACGGCCGCGCTGGCGAACCGAGTCGTGCTGGAGGCCCTGTCCGGCATCGCGGCCCGGCGCCGACCCTCGGCGTGGGACGGGACACGGCCGCTGCTGGAGTCCCGAGTCGACGAGAGGGGCTCGTGACGATGCGGATCCTGGTGGTCGGTGCCGGTGGTGTCGGCTCGGCGGTCGTGGGCATCGCCGCGCGGCGGGGCTTCTTCGACGCGATGGTGGTCGCCGACTACGACGTACACCGGGCCGAGCGGGCCGTCGACGCGCACTCCGGCGACGGCCGCTTCGTCGCGGCACGGGTCGACGC
Organism: Actinomycetes bacterium; assembly: GCA_036375795.1. Taxonomy (GTDB): domain Bacteria; phylum Actinomycetota; class Actinomycetes; order JACCUZ01; family JACCUZ01; genus DASVBQ01. Next base: position 10,943 of record DASVBQ010000026.1, on the reverse strand, counting down.
CTCCTCGGCCGACGCCGTCGCCGCGTTGTGCCGAGAACACGGCGTCACCCACGTCCTGAACGCCGTCGACCCGCGCTTCGTGATGCCGGTCTTCGACGGGGCGTTCGCGGCCGGTGCCGACTACCTGGACATGGCGATGTCGCTGTCCCGACCGCACCCGGAACGGCCGTACGAGCTGCCCGGGGTCAAGCTCGGCGACGAGCAGTTCGCGAAGGCGGCGGACTGGGAGGCCGCCGGCCGCCTCGCTCTCGTGGGCATCGGCGTCGAGCCCGGGCTGTCCGACGTCTTCGCCCGGTACGCGGCCGACCACCTCTTCGACGAGATCGACGAGATCGGTGTGCGCGACGGCGCGAACCTCGAGGTCGCGGGCTACTCGTTCGCACCCTCCTTCTCGATCTGGACCACGATCGAGGAGTGCCTCAACCCGCCGGTGCTCTGGGAGAAGGACCGCGGCTGGTTCACCACCGCGCCGTTCAGCGAGCCGGAGGTGTTCGACTTCCCCGAGGGCATCGGGCCGGTCGAGTGCGTCAACGTGGAGCACGAGGAGGTGCTGCTCGTCCCGCGCTGGGTCGACGCGAAGCGGGTCACGTTCAAGTACGGGCTGGGCGAGGAGTTCATCGCCGTCCTCGAGGTGCTGCACAAGACCGGGCTCGACCGCACCGAGAAGCTGCGGGTGGGTGACGTCGAGGTCTCGCCCCGGGACGTCGTGGCGGCCGCCCTGCCCGACCCGGCGACCCTCGGCGACCGGATGACCGGCAAGACCTGCGCCGGGACATGGGTGACCGGACGGAAGGACGGGCGGGCACGCGACGTGTACCTGTACCACGTGGTCGACAACGCCTGGTCGATGGCGGAGTACGGCGCGCAGGCGGTCGTGTGGCAGACCGCGGTCAACCCGGTGGTCGCCCTCGAGCTGATCGCGACCGGGCGCTGGGACGGCGACGGCGTGCTCGGGCCGGAGGCGTTCGACGCGGCGCCCTTCCTCGACCTGCTGACCGGCTACGGCTCCCCGTGGGGCATGCGTGAGGAAGCTGCCGGGCGATGACGTCGCTGGACCCGGGGGAGCACGTCTTCCACCTGGCCCTGCTGCGGGACTGGGAGCAGGCTCAGCGCGACGGTGACTACCGGGTCTCGACCCTGGGGCGTTCGCTGGCCGACGAGGGCTTCGTCCACGCCTCCCGCCGCCACCAGGTGGCCGGCGTGCGCTCGGCCTTCTACGCAGACGTGGCGGAGCCGCTGGTGCTGCTCGAGATCGACCCGGCACGACTCGACGTCCCTCTCCGGCTGGAGGTCCCGCCGGACGCCGAGGAGGCGTTCCCGCACATCTACGGTCCCGTTCCGGTCGGAGCGGTCGTGTCCGCCGTCGCGGTGTGACCATCCCCGTCGGGGTCGATCGCGTCCAGGAAGGCGCGGACCCGGGACGCGGAGACACGAAGCACCTGTACCGGCTCACCGGGCGCCTCGACGACGAGCTGGCGCCCGGCCCGGTCCGGCCAGATCCGCAGCGCACCGTGACGGACCGGTCCCTCCAGTCCGTCGCGCAACGTCGACCGGGCCACCGGCCACGACCCGCGCGGCAGCGACGGGTGCTTCGGACGGGAGGTCAGCACGAGCTCGACCACTCCGGGGCGTTCCGGCACCCAGACCAGGTCCAGCAGCACCTTCCACCGGGTCTCCTCGCGCTGCCCTCGGCCCGCGTTCACCGTCAACCGGACCCGCCGAGGCCGGGTGCCCGGGTCCGCCGGCGCGCCGACGCGCAGGACGGCCCAGACGGCCTTGCCGCCCGTCGGGTCGTGGTGGACACCCGCCGACTCGGCCAACGCGCGGACCAGGGTGAGACCGTGGCCCCACGCCATGCGCTCTGCGGTGTCTTCGGCGCCGTGCCACCACGGCGTGAACGCGTCGTCGGCCGTGTCCCGGACGGCGATCATGAGCCGGTCGGTGGTGCGTTCCAGGCGCAGCACGACGTCGGTGCCGGCATGCGTGACGGCATTGGTGACCAGCTCTGCGGCCACCAGCTCCGCGTCGTCCGCGACCGCGGTGACGCCCCAGCTGGCGCACGTCTCCCGGACGAACCGCCGGGCCAGCCGCGGGGCCGACGGTCCCTTGACCAGGGAGCGAACCGCGCACAGCCGCGGTGTCATGGTCCGGGTGATGGCCAAGGCCGCCTCGACGGAGTCGGCCACGGGCAGGAACCGCTGGATGCCCAGCTGGTGGAGCACCTCGGCGACCTCGCCGTGCGCGCCGACCAGGCACAGGGACGGGCCGGGCCCGCGGTCGGGCTCCTGGTGCGTGGCGAACACCCGCACCGCCAGCGGGTCGGCCCGGCGCACCCGTGACAGGTCGCAGATGACCAGCTCGTGCGGGTCGTGGGCCACCGCGCTGCCGACCCTGCGCCGAAGCTCGGCGGCGTCGTCGGCGCGCAGGTCGCCGTGCAGGCGCAGCACGAGGTGCTCTGACACCGACGTGGTCGTCAGCCTCATTGCGCCCCCTGCTGGGCGAGCCGCATCCCCTCTCTCGATGGTCGTCCACTGCGAGGGGTTCCGGCAAGGGAGACTCAGGCGACGGACGCGAATGCCTTCTCGAGGATGCTCATGCCCTCGTCGAGCAGGTGGTCGGGCATCACCAGCGGCGGCAGGAAGCGGAGCACGTTGCCGTACGTCCCACAGGTCAGCACCACGAGCCCGTCGGCGTGACAGGACTTCGCCACGGCTGCCGTCGTCGCGGCGTCGGGCTCGCGCGTGCCGGGAACCGTCAGCTCCACGGCGATCATCGCGCCGCGCCCGCGGACGTCGCCGATGACGGGATGCTGCGCCGCCATCTCGCGCAGCAGCGGCGTCATGACGTCGCCGATGTGCCGGGCCCGGGCGGCGAGGTCCTGCGACTCCATGGTCTCGATGGCGCCCAGGGCGGCGGCACAGGCGACCGGGTTGCCGCCGTACGTGCCACCGAGGCCGCCGACGTGCGCCGCGTCCATGATCTCGGCGCGCCCGGTCACCCCGGCGAGCGGCAGACCGCCGGCGATGCCCTTCGCCGTGGCGACCAGGTCGGGCACGACACCCTCGGCGTCGCAGGCGAACCAGTCGCCGGTCCGGCAGAAGCCGGTCTGGATCTCGTCGGCGACGAAGACGGCTCCGTTGTCGCGGCACCACTGGGCCAGCGCGGGCAGGAACCCGGGTGCCGGCACCACGAAGCCGCCCTCGCCCTGGATGGGCTCGATGACCACCGCGGCCACCTCGTCGACCTGCTTCTCGATCAGGTCGATGGCCCGGGCCGCGGCCGCCTCGCCGGTCATGCCCTCCGGGTCCCGGAACGGGTAGGACATCGGCACCCGGTAGACCTCCGGCGCGAACGGCCCGAACGAGTGCTTGTACGGCATGTTCTTGGCGGTCAGGGCCATCGTCAGGTTCGTGCGGCCGTGGTAGGCGTGGTCGAAGACCACGACCGACGCGCGGCGGGTGTGGGCCCGCGCGATCTTCACCGCGTTCTCCACCGCCTCGGCGCCGGAGTTGAACAGGGCCGAGCGCTTCTCGTGGTCGCCGGGCGTGAGGCGGTTCAGCTCCGCGCAGACGTCGACGTACCCCTCGTACGGCGTGACCATGAAGCAGGTGTGGGTGAACCGCGCCACCTGGTCCGTCACCCTGGCCACGACCGCGTCGGCCGCGTTGCCGACGCTCACGACGGCTATGCCGGAGCCGAAGTCGATGAGCGAGTTGCCGTCCACGTCGACCAGCACGCCGCCGCCGGCCCGGTCGACGAACACCGGAAGCGTCGTCCCCACCCCCCTGGCAACGGTGGCGGCACGCCGGGACATCAGGTCGAGGGAACGCGGACCGGGCACCTCGGTGACCAGCCGGCGCTCCTGAGGCAGCCCGGGACCGCCGGGGACGGACGACTCAGCCATGGCGGGCACTGTACTGCGACGGATATCGGGGCAGAAGGGCGCGCGGACGATGGAATCCGTGCCCGGTCGGTCAGGTGTGGCGGCGCCGCTGCCGGGGGAGACGTTCCGGCGCCGGCGCTCTCGTCGACCAGTCGCGCCGCCCCAGCGTGGGATCCACCGACCCGGCGTAGCGCTCGAGCACCACCAGTGCTCCGGTGAGCCTGGTGGCTGCAACCCCCCACGGGTCGTCGTCCGCGAGCCGGGTCGGTGGGACGGGCAGGTGGTCGACCGCCTCCCGCCGCAGGCGTTCGAGCCGGTCGGACAGGCCCACGAGAGACGCGTGCACGACCTCGTACGAGGTCCCAGCCGATGTCTCCGTGCTCACAGTGCTACCGATCCCGAGTACGTCCTGCCGCCCGAGTCTGCGCCTCTACGGGCCGTCTCGTCACCCTCCACTCGGCGTAGCACCGTTCGGCGAACGGGCCGTCCTACACTGACCATGTGGACGATCCCACGACCGCACCGCCCGGCTCCTGGGCCGACTGGCTCGCCGACCGGATGCGCGCCGTCGGGTTCGAGGCCAACAGCGACCTGGCCCGCGCCACCGGGGTCCCGGACTCGGTGATCTCACGCTGGCGCACCAGCGGCACGACCCCGTCGATCGGGCAGCTGCGCAGGCTGCAGACCGCCTTGCAGGTCTCTCTCGTCGAGCTGCTCGTGGCGGCCGGCCATCTCACGCCCGAAGAGGCCGGCGTCACCGCCTTCACCCCGGCGCAGCGGCTCAGCCGCAGCACCCGGGACGCGATCCGGCACGACCCCGAGCTCGGCGACGAGCTCAAGCACCTCCTCGAGGTGCAGTACGACGCGATGGTCGCGCTCGCCCGGGCCCGCGCCGCCTCGACCGGCCGACCGGCCGGCGTGCCGGGCGTGATGTCCGGCTCTGCCTGAGCCCGCCCGAGTACGTCCTCATCCATCTGGCGCATCTTTGGTCACGCGCAGCAGATTGCTTGCACGCAAGTAGTAACCACTCTACGTTTGCCTACGCGCAAGGGGAGGATCACAAGGGCACTCGGGGGTAAGGCGTGTGAGCGGTCTGCGGTGGGGCGGGTCGGGTCGGTGGAGCAACCACCGCCCGCCGATGTTCGTCGCCGTCCTGCTGCTCCTCGCGGCCACCGCCGGCGCACCCCGCGTGCTGGCCGACGAGACCGCCGGCGAGCCTCCGCCGGCCCCCATTGCCGACGCGACATCCGTGGCGGCGGGACCGACCCTCGCGTCCGTCGACCGCCTCGTCGCCGACTACGTCCGCTCGGTCGTGCGTGCCGCGGTCGTGGACGGTGACGGGGAGGTGGCCGCCTGCTTCTGTGCCCTCGCGATCTCGGTCAGCTTCGACGGGCCGACGAACGCGGTGGCGACCCTCGGCCGGGTCAGCGGTGGCAGCGAGGGTGTCGCCTCGGACGCCCGGTCCGGTCGCAGCGGCGACGCCATGGCGCTCAGCGTCACGGGTGGCGGCAGCGCCTCCGCGACCGCCACGAGCGGGGACACCGGCGCGGTAGATCTCGACGGCTCGTCGGACCTCGTTGCGGCGACCGGCTCGACGCACCAGGCGACCACCATCGACGTCACGGCGCTGACGGCGGCGCTGCGTGGCTTGGTGGAGGGTCTCGGGGCCGAGACCGACCGGGTCGCCGACACCGACACGACCGCCCAGGTGGCGGACCTGCTCTCGGGCCTGCCGTCCCCGGCACCCGAGGGCACGCCGGCCGAGGTCCAGGTCGCCGCCTGGGACCGGGCGGGCGGGACGGCCGAGCGCGCGAGTGGGTCCGGCGTCGGCCAGGTCCGCTGCGAGCCGTACGACGGCACGGCCGACGTGCCCAGCTGTGCGCTGGCGGTCGCGGTGACGGGTGGTACCGGGGCCCAGGCGACCGTCGTACCGCCGCGGCTGCCGGCGTCGGCGTCGACGTCGGGTGCGGGCGCGCCCGGCATGGCCGCCGCGATCTCGGTCGCCGTGTCCGGCCCGGCCGTCTCCGGTGCGCGAACCGGTGACGCCGGGACCCGCGCGCCGCGTGCGGCGCTGCTCGCCGACGACGCGACGGACGGGTCGGCCCTGTCGACCTCCGCCGCGTCGTCGGGGGACTCCGGCCGTTCCACCGCCGTGGCGCTCACCGTGCGCGGGGCCTCGACCACGACCGCGCGATCAGGTGACACCGGGAGCGCGCTGAGCACCGTCATCCCGGCAGCAGCGGGCCCGGAGGAGCAGTCCGCGGCGGAGCCAGGCGCTGGAGGTACCGCCACGGCAGTCGCCGGCAGCGGGGACAGCGGCGACGCAGTGGCGATCACCAACGGCGCGACCGGCGCGTCCAGCGACTCCGGCAGCGGTGACACCGGTGACGCCGTGGCCTCGGCGAGCGACGGGCAGTCGGGACGCGACTGGTCGGATCCGGCGGGCGGTGGAGGCGGCCAGGTGGTCGGCGGCACCGGAGGCGATGCCGCAGCCACGGCGTCGACCGGAGACACCGGGGACAGCCTGTCCCTCGTCGTCTCCGGCGGGAGTGCTGCCGCCACGGCGGCGAGCGGCCCGACTGGCACGGCCGTCGCGGACGCGGTCGGCGGCGATGGCGGCGACACGCACACGACCGGCTCCGGATCCGGTGGGGCGCGCTCCGGCGACGGCGGCGCGGCGGTGGGCACCGGGACCTCCGGCGTGACCGGTGACGCAGCTGCCGTGCTCGTCACGCCGTACGACGGGGTGGCCCACACCGTCTCGGGTCGCACCGGCGACGCGACATCGGTGGCGCGAGGCGGGAGCGCCGGCTGCGCGTCCAGCGGCATCGACCCGGCCCGGGCCTGCCGGCCGGCGGAGCGCCTCCCGGTCGACGAACCCGCGCTGGTGGCTGCGACGGTCGATGAGCCGGCCCAGGCGGCCCCACTCGACGGCGACCGGGCGCTGGCGGCTGCGGCGCGCTGGCAGCCCGTGGCGGCCGACGAGGGCGCGGCGGACCCGTCGGCACGCGAGCGTCGCCGGGCCAAGCCGGACAGGTCCGATGACCGAGCCCCGGTGCGGGTCGAGGTCCGCTCCGCCGGGTCCGCCGACGTCACCTGTGTGGCCAGAAGCGCTCGGCGGACCTGTGTCAGCGAGAGCACCGCGCCCGTCCGCGAGAACGCCGGGACGCCGTCGGACGCGCGCACGCAGCACGGGGCCGCGTTCGCAGCCGACAGAGGCACCCCGGAGGTCGTCGCCGTCGCCGACGCCTCGGCCGAGCAGGCCGGCCCGGAGTCTCCGGAGCGGCGTGCGGCGGACGTCAGCCCGCTCGCCTTCCTCGTCAATGCCGCAGTGCCCGCCCTGGCGCTGCTGTCCCTCGTCGCCATGGCTCTGACCGCACGGCACCGCCGGGCACCGCGTCCGGCGCCGCACGTGGCAAAGCACCGGCGCAAGAAGCCACTGCCCCACTCCGTCCCGCCCGCAGCGCGCTGAGAAGAACGGATCTCGCCATGCTCGAGAAGATCGCATTCGCCGCCGCCATCGCCACCGCGGAGTTCGAGCAGCCCCCCACCGGGACGGTCGCCAGCGTCGTGCGCACGCTCGACGAGCCGGCGGTGACCAGCGGCGACGCCGACGCCACGTCGACGTCGGACTCCGGGTCGTCCACCGGCTCGTCGACCACGACCACGACCTCGACGTCCACCAGCGGCGACACCGGTGACGCCACGTCCGACGGCTCGACCACCGCGTCGACCGGCGACGGCGGCACCGCCAGCGGGGACGGCACGTCGGGCACGACCGGCGACTCGGAGGCCACCGGCGGGGACGGCGGCGGGGACGGCGGCGGCACGGGTGGGATCGCCGTCGAGGTGACGACCGGCGACTCCGGCGACGTGACGTCCACCGCGACCGGTGGCGACTCCGGCCCGGCCAGCTCCACCACCTCCGGCTCGGCGACCTCCGGCTCGTCCGGGTCGTCGTCCTCGACCGCTACCGGCACCGGCGGCGACTCCGGATCCGCCACCTCGACGAGCGGGTCGACCAGCACCGCGACGACCGGCCCAGGGGGCACCAGCGACTCGGGTGCGAGCTCGGGAAGCACCGCCGGGAGCGGCGACTCCGGGCTCACGGCCGCGGACCTCACGTCGGCGCCGACGCCCACCGGAGAGCCGGTGCCCGCCGGAGCCATCGGCGCGGTCCTGTCCGAGAGCTCCGCCCTCGCCGACGCCGGGACGGCGTCGGGCGACGCGGAAGCCGTGTCCTCCTCGAGCAGCTCGGCCGAGTCCGGCTCGACCGACACCACGACCGGTGCCACGTCGTCGTCCGGCGGCAGCGGCGACGCGTCGAGCAGCCCGTCGGCCGGCGCGAGCTCCGGTGACGGCGGCGACGCCACCGTCGAGGGACGCTCGGGCGACACCGGCGACGCGTACGGCACCACGGGGGACACCGGGACGTCGAGCGGCGGCGGTGGTACGGGCGGCATCGCGCTCATCGTGATGACCGGCTCGTCCGGTGCCGTCCGCGGCACCAGCACCGGCGGTACGTCGGGAGCGGCTTCCGCGATCGCGACCGGCAACGCCGTCTCCGGCGGCACCGGCGCCTCGTCGGCCACCGCGACCGGCACGGGCGGCGACTCGGGCGCCGCCACCTCGACCAGCACTGCGACCGGGGCCGCTACCACCGGTGCGGCCGGTGCCGGCAGCGGGTCCGGCGACGCCTGGGCCGGCGTGGAGTCCGCGAGCAGTGCGGTCACGGGTGACACCTCCACCGACTCCACGGCCCAGTCGCAGTCCGGCGATTCCGGGTCCGCGGTGAGCAGCCCGAGCGCGACGGCGGCCAGCGGCGACGGCGGCGACGCGACCGTCTACGGCCGCAGCGGCGACACGGGTGACGCGACAGGCAGCACCGGCGACACCGGCGACGCGACCGGCGGCGGCGGGTCCGGCGGCATCTCGGTCACGGTCGTCTCAGGGGACTCCGGTGCCGTGACAGGGACCGCGACGGCCGGCGACTCGGGTGGCTCGACGGCCGGCGCGACCGGCAACGCGACGTCCGGCGCGACCGGTGCGTCCTCGGGATCCTCCACCGCGACCGGTGGCGACTCCGGTGCGGCGACCTCGACGAGCAGCGCGACCGGCACCGCGACCTCCGGCACAGGTGGCGCATCCGGTGCCTCCGGTGCGGCGACTGCCAGTGAGACCGAGACGACCGGTGCCTCCGGCGTAGGCGGCGCGGGTGCAGCAGGCGATGCCACCGCGACCGCGCTCTCCGGCGACACGGGCGACGGTGGCGACTCCGGTGCGGCGACCACGCACGTCGGTTCGACGAGCAGCGCCGTCTCCGGTGACTCCAGCACAAGCAGCGCGGCAGACGCGTGGTCCGGCGACTCCGGATCCGCCACGAGCAGCCCGATCGCCGCCGCGACCAGCGGTGCCGGCGGCGACGCCTCGGTCGTCGGCCGGTCCGGCGACACCGGGGACGTGTACGGCACCACGGGAGACACCGGTGACACCTCCGGCGGCGGGGGCTCGGGAGGGATCGCGCTGACCGTCCGGTCCGGCTCCTCCGGCGCCGTGACCGGCACGGCCACGGCCGGCGACTCCGGTGGGACCCAGGCGACCGCTGTCGGCAACGCGACCACCGGCGGAACCGGCGCCGCCACCGGCGCAGCAGTGGCGACCGGCGGCAACACCGGGGCGGCGACCTCCGGCAGCACCGCGACCGGCACCGCGACGTCCGGTCCGGGTGGCGCCTCCGGTGCCAGCGGCGATGCCACGGCGGACGCCTCGTCGGCCAGCGGGTCGACGGCGGGCGGCGCCGGGACGGGTGGCTCGGGCCTCGGCGGTGACGCGGCTGCGGCTGCGGCGAGCGGCTCGACCGGTGCCGGCGGTGCGTCCGGCGCCGCCGAGGCGAACGTCTACAGCGACAGCACTGCGTACACCGGTGACTCGGCAACGGCGGCGGGCACCGAGGCGGGCTCCGGCAGCTCGGGTGACGCGACCAGCGCGCCGCTCGCGGTCGCCTCGTCCGGCGGCGGCGGCCACGCGGTGGTCGTCGGCGTCTCAGGCGAGACCGGCGATGTGACGGCCGACACCGGCGACACCGGCGACGCGGCGGGCGGCGGAGGAAGCGGCGGCATCTCGGTCGTTGCCGCCAGCGGCAGCACCGGCGCGGTGACCGGCACCGCGACCGGCGGCACCAGCGGCACTGCCGCGGCGACCAGCTCCGGGTCGGCGTTGTCGGGCGCGACCGGTGCGGCCAGCGGCTCGGCGACGGTGACCGGTGGCGACTCCGGCGCGGCGTCGTCGTCCAGCACGGCGACCGGTACGGCGACGACCGGCGCGGGTGGCGCGTCGGGTCCCTCCGGCGACGCGAACGCCACCGCGGCGTCCGCCTCCGGGGACACCGGATCGCCCGCGGCAAGCGGGTCCGGTGGGTCTGGCGCGGCCGGCAACGCCACGGCTGCCGCGACGTCCGGCGACACCGGTGACGGCGGGGCATCCGGCGACGCCTCGGTGGTCGTGACGGGCTCCAGCGAGGCCGGGTCCGGCTCGACCTATGCCGGCGCCTGGACCGAGACCGGCTCCGGCGACTCAGGTGCGGCCACCTCGGCGCCGACCGCGGTCGCCGCATCCGGCGACGCCGGCGGGGCGCTGGTGCTGGGTGCCTCGGGCGAGTCGGGTGACGTCTGGGCGGGCACGGGGGACACCGGCGACGCGGGCACCGGCGGGACCGGTGCGATCGCGGTGACGACGACCTCGGGGGCGACCGGTGCCGTGACCGGCACCGCGACGGGCGGGTCGAGCGGCGGGACAGCTGCGTCGGCCAGCGGTTCCGCGACGTCTGGCGCGACCGGAGGCGCCTCCGGAGCCGCGACCGCCATCGGCGGCGACACCGGTGCCGCGACGTCGACGAGCACAGCGACCGGCACGGCCACCAGCGGGCCTGGCGGCGCGTCCGGTCCCAGTGGTGCGGCCGCGGCCACCGCGGCGTCGACCAGCGGTGACACCGGCGGCGGCTACGGCACCGGCGGCTCGGGTGCCGGTGGCCCCGCGGACGCTGCTGCGGCGAGCGGTGCCA
>DASVBQ010000023.1:0-5211 GCA_036375795.1 Actinomycetes bacterium | reverse complement strand
GGCCGTGGCGCACCAGCTGTGGCACGAGGCCCGTGACGACCTGCTCGCCACCCACCCCGACACTCCCCTGCTCCCGGAGGATCGGCCGGCCTTCACCGGCCTGCGCGTCGCGCCCTACGACCCGGAGCTGCGCGTGGAGGCCGAGGCAGACCCTGACGTCGAGCCGCACCGGTTCGAGGTCACCACTGGCACGGACGGCGTGGTGCCGTTCGAGCGGGTCGCCGTGCTGCGCCTGCCCAGGCTGGGCACCCTTGACGTGTGGTGGCTCGCGTCCTACGGCGGCGGGGTCTTCGTCCCGGTGAAGGACGGGCTGGCCGGCCGGGAGACCTACGGCGCCGGCCGCTACCTGCTCGACACCGTCAAGGGCGCCGACCTCGGCGGCGAGATCGACCCGGCGACCGGTCGCGGCACGCTCGTGGTCGACCTCAACTTCGCCTACAACCCGTCCTGCGCGTACGACCCGAAGTGGGCGTGCCCGCTCGCGCCGCCCGGGAACGTGCTGTCCGTGCCGGTCCGGGCCGGTGAGCTCTACCCGCTCCCCGGGACCGAGGCGAGCTGAGCCGCGGGAGGCCGGCGCCGGGAGAGGCGACCTGAGACCACGGGAGGCCGGCGCCCGGCGCGCCGACCTCCCGTGGCCCGACGGTCAGGACCCGCCGAGGGCGGCGTCCGAGGAGAACACCAGCGCGATCGAGACCTTGCCCTGCTTGAGCGCGGTCTTCGACAGCGGGCCGCCGGCGTCGAGCGCGGAGAAGCTGTCGAAGCTCAGGCCGTACGTCTCCTCGAGCCCCGGCTGGCAGAAGGGGCGCTCCGGGCACTCCGGCGGGCCACCGAGGACGAGCCCGGCTCCGCACTTCTCGCCCAGCTCGGACAGGGTGGCCACGCCGTACTCGTCGGCGAAGGCCTGCGTCACCGCGAACGCGTTCTGGTCCTGCGCCGCCGAAGGCTCGCCGAAGACCAGGCCGACCTGCTCACCGAGGCTGGTCAAGCCTTCGACCGTCGCGTCGAGGTCGCCGCTGGCGACCGGCTCGGCTCCGGCGCCGTTCTCGGCCAGGTTGATGAACTCGGTCAGCGTGCCGACGTACTCCGGCATCACGTCGATCGTGCCCTTCTCCAGGGCAGGCTCGGCGACCTCGCGGTTGCCGACCGTCTTCACGCTCGCGTCGAAGCCGGCAGCGGTCAGCACCTCGGCGTAGATGTGGGCCAGCGTCGCGCTCTCCGAGAAGTTGAACGCCCCGACGACGACCTTGCCCGATCCGCCGGAGACGCCCTGGCCGAGACCCTCGGACGTCACGAACTCCTTCGCGACGTTCGGCGAGGTCATGCGCTCGATGTCGGTCTGCTGGTTCAGCGCGATGAGCTTGTCGGTGTCCAGCGCCGCAGACACGGTGTTGAGTGCCTCGATCAGGGCGTCGGATGAGGCCTCCGCGTTGACGGCCGGGATGACGTTGTCGACCGTCTGCAGCTGCTTGTCGTCGTCGAGGACGACGAGCTCCTCGCCGCTGACGGGGTCGCAGGTCGCCGCCCCCTCCGAGGCCGATGCCGTCGACTTGGCCTTGGTTCCCGAGGACCCGCTCTCCCCACACGCGGAGACGAGTAGCGCCGTCAGGAGCAACCCGATGATTCCGAGCGCGCGCTTGCTCATGGTGCCCGCCTTCTGTGTCCCGCCGCGGCGTCCGCCCCGGCGCGTGTCTGGCGGGCCCAGAGCCTGGACCCGCAACGTGTAGTCAAGCCAACAGCGCAGGTGTGACAACCGCAACCTGGGCCATGTCACGAAACGGCGACGCCGTCCGGGTCGTCCGGTTTCGCCCGGCCGCTCAGACGACGACGGCGTCGCTCTCGCGGCGCACGGCACGCTGCGAGCGCTTGAGCTCGCGCCCCGGGGTGACCAGGCGCTGCACGATCGCGAGGGAACCCTCGGTGAGCAACGCGAGCAGCGCGACGAGGAACCCGCCGGCGACGATCTGCGGCCGGTCCTGCTGGCCGAAGCCGTCGGTGATGATCCGCCCGAGGCCACCGCCGCCGACCAGCGCCGCCAGCGTGGCGGTGGCCACGACCTGCACCGCCGCCGTGCGGAAGCCGGCGGCGATGAGCGGGACGGCGAGCGGCAGCTCGACGCGGAGCAGGACCGATCGCCCCGAGAGCCCCATCCCGCGCGCCGCCTCGACGACGTCGGGGTCGACCTGCCGGATGCCGACGTAGGTGTTGGTCAGCAGCGGAGGCACCGCGAACACGGCCAGCGCGATGATCGTGGCACGGTTGCCGAAGCCGATCGCAGTCGCCGCGAAGATTGTCAGCAGGGCCAGTGTCGGGATCGCGCGCGACACGTTGGAGACGACCACCGTCAGCCCGCCACCGCGCCCGGTGTGCCCGAGAAGAAGCGCAGTGGGCACCGACAGCACGGCAGCGATCAGCACCGCGAAGAAGGAGATGTACAGGTGTTCGTACGTGAGGTACGGCACGCCCTGCTTGCCCTGCCAGTTCAGCGGGTCGTTGAGCCAGACGATCGCGTCGCCGATCAGGTTCACGTGCGCTTCCTCGCCCACGGGGTGAGCAGCCGGGTCGTGCCGGCAAGCAGGAGGTCGAGCGTCAGCCCGAGCGCGACCGTCAGCACGGACGCCGTCACGATCTCGGCCCGGTAGAAGTTGTTCTGGAAGCCCCGCAGGATCAGCCCGCCGAGACCGCCGTAGCCCACGATCACCCCGACGGTGACCAGGGCCACGGTCGACACCGTCGCAACGCGGACACCGGCCATGATGGCCGGCAGCGCCACCGGCACCTCCACCCGCCACAGCATCCGGCCACGGCCGTACCCCATGCCCTGCGCGGCCTCCCGGACATCGGGCGGGACTCCCTCCAGACCCGCGAGGATGTTGCGGACCAGGATGAGCAGCGCGTACATCACCAGCCCGATCAGCACGGTCCGCTGGGTGAGGCCGGTGTACGGCGCGATGAAGGCGAACAGCGCGAGCGACGGGATCGTGTAGAGGACTCCGGTCAGCCCGAGGACCGGTCCAGCCAACCGGCGGTACCGGTGCGCCAACACGGCGAGCGGGAAGGCGATGAGCACCGAGATCGCGATCGTCTCCACCGTGAGGACGATGTGGTCCTCCAGTGCAGCCCTCAGGTCACCCGAGTTGTCGCGGACGTAGTCCCAGGTGAACCATGGGTTGGCGGGCTCCTCCGCGGCAAGAACACGGTGCATGGCGGATGCACCCGACAGAGAGGCCACGGGTGGACGCTACCCCTGAACCGATGATCCGACTCGAGGGCGTCGGGAAGCGTTTCCCCGATGGGACTGTCGCGGTGCACGAGCTCGACTTGGACGTCCCCGAGGGCGAGCTGGTGGTTCTCGTCGGCCCCTCCGGCTGCGGGAAGTCGACCACGTTGAAGATGGTCAACAGGTTGATCGAGCCCACCAGCGGCCGAATCCTCATGCAGGGCGACGACGTCACGCACACCGACCCGGTCAAGCTGCGCCGCCGCATGGGCTACGTCATCCAGCAGACCGGGCTGTTCCCGCACCAGGACGTCGCCACCAACGTCGCGACCGTTCCCCGGCTGCTCGGGTGGGACCGCAAGCGGGTCTCCGCCCGCGTCCGTGAGCTGCTCGACCTCGTGGGGCTCGACCCCTCGCGCTTCGCGGGCCGCTACCCGCACCAGCTGTCCGGTGGCCAGCGCCAGCGCGTCGGGGTCGCGAGAGCACTTGCGGCCGACCCGCCGGTGCTGCTCATGGACGAGCCGTTCGGCGCCGTAGACCCGATCGTGCGGGACCGGCTGCAGGCCGAGTTCCTGCGGCTGCAGCGCGAGCTGCGCAAGACGGTGCTGTTCGTCACGCACGACCTCGACGAGGCGGTGCGCATGGGCGACCGGATCGCCGTGTTCCGCGACGGCGGGCACCTCGAGCAGTACGACGCACCGCCGCGAATCCTCGGTGCCCCGGCCACCGACTTCGTCAAGAGCTTCGTGGGCGGGGACCGCGGCCTGAAGCGGCTGTCCGTCACGCCGATCGACGTCTCCGACCTGGACCACCCGCCGGTCGTGCACCTGCAGGACCGGCTGGTCGACGCCACCCGGTCGTTGCGGTCGTCCGGGGCCCGCTGGGGGGTCGTCCTCGACGACCAGGAGAACCTGCACGGCTGGGTCGCTGCCGACGAGACCGGCGACGCGACGGTCGGCGACCGGGCCCGGCGGATGGAGGCGTGGGTCCCGGTGGGTACGTCGCTCAAGGCAGCGTTCAGCGAGATGCTCCAGCATGACGCCGGCTGGGTGGCCGTGCTCGACGGGGACCGCTACTTGGGAGTGCTTACCCCGACGACTCTGCACGAGGCGCTGCGTCGCTCGGTGGAGTCGGACCTGCAGGGCGTCGACCCGAACACCGTGGACCTGGAGACGGTCCCGTCGGCGTAGCCGGGCCGGTCACGCCGCTCGAGGCCGCCTTGCTGGTGCCGGCCGGCTTCGTGGCAGGCATGGTGGGCAGCGTCGCCGGTCTCGCCTCGATGGTGAGCTACCCGGCGTTGCTCGCCGCGGGGTTGCCTCCGGTCGCCGCGAACGTGACGAACACGGTCGGCCTCACGGCCAGCGGGATCGGGTCGACGATCGGGGCCAGGCCTGAGCTCACCGGGCAGAGGGCCCGCATCCGCCGTCTCGGCGTCACCGCCGTCACCGGCGGGCTGGCCGGCGCCGGACTGCTGCTCGTCACGCCGGCGGACGCGTTCGAGAAGGCCGTCCCGTTCCTCATCGCCTTCGCGTCGCTCGCCGTGCTGGCGCGACCGCACGCACACCTAGGCCCGAGGCACGGTCAGCGCGACGAGGTGGCGCTGACCGTCGGCATCTTCCTGGCCGCGGTGTACGGCGGGTACTTCGGCGCAGCGGCGGGCGTGATGATGCTCGCCATCCTGACGGTGACGACGTCGGAGACCCTGGCCCGCAGCATCGCGGCGAAGAACGTCCTGCTGTTCGCAGCGAACGCGGTGGCGGCGGTGGCCTTCGTCATCGCGGCACCGGTCGAGTGGGCGGCAGCGCTGCCGTTGGCCGCCGGCTTCTTCGTCGGTGGGCGCCTGGCTCCTGCGGTGGCGCGGCGCGTACCGGCCCGGCCGCTGCGGCTGTTCATCGCCCTGTCCGGCCTGGTGGTCGCGGCCAAGCTGGCGGCGGACGCCTACGGCTGAGTGGCCTGACCAGCCCTCCTCGCTGCCGTGAAGGTCGCGCACACTG
>DASVBQ010000015.1:0-24887 GCA_036375795.1 Actinomycetes bacterium | reverse complement strand
CGAAGCCCAGCACGATGGCGACCGCGAGCCGGACGCTGACCCCGTCCGGGTCCGGCCAGGCGGCGAGCACCAGGGCGCCCGCGGAGGTGACCGAGCTGTACCACGCCCAGCCCCGTTCCTGCCCGGCGGCGAACCGGCGGGCGAACAGGGCACACGCGAGGATCAGGGCGGCGAACGACAGGGGCGGTGCGACCGCGTGCAGCGTGCCGTGCCAGCTCATGGTGTCGGGGCTGCGGTCCGGCGTGCCCGGCGGGAACCCGAGGGCCGGGTCGGGCACGAAGATCCCGCCCGCGACCAGTCCCACCCCGAACAGAGCCAGCAGCCGCGGTCGCCATCTCCCGCGGTCGGCGCGCAGCACCCGCCGGACGCCGACGGCGAACGCGACGCTGAGCAGGCCGGCGACCACGAAGTTCGAGATCTGGATCCAGCCCAGGTCCCCGAGGCTGAGCAGGCTGATCGGCTGGTGGCCGAGGTCGAATCCGTCGCGGGTGAGGGTCTGGATCCCGGCGGTTGCGACGAAGAGCGGGCCGGCGAGCGCACCGCAGGCGAGCAGCAGGCGGGTCGTGGTCAGGTGCGGCGGGGAGCCGTCGGTCACGACGTTCCCGGCCCGCCGGTCCTCGGTCATGGGCTCGGTGGTCATGGAGGTCTCCTTCCAGGTGGCGTGCTTGTCCTCAGCACGTCGCCTCGCCCGCCGCGACATCGACACGGGGACCGTGCAAAAAAAGTTTCGTGACCGGTGTCGAAATGCGGTTCCCCGCGACGACGCGTTGGCGGAACCGGCACCGGGTCGGAGCCACGAGAACGACGGAGGAACCCCCATGCGTTTCCTGACGATGATCAAGAGCGACGAGAGCATGCCGGCCGGACCGCCGCCGCCTGAGCTGATGGCCGCCATCGCGGAGCTCGGCGAGCAGGCCACGAAGGACGGCACGCTCCTGGACACCGGGGGCCTGCTGCCCAGCGCGGCCGGCGCACTCGTCCGGGTGTCCGACGGGAAGGTCACCGTCATCGACGGACCCTTCACCGAGGCCAAGGAGCTGGTCGGGGGGTATGCGATGTTCCAGCTGCGGTCCAAGGAGGAGGCGATCGAGGCGGGTCGCCGCTTCATGGAGCTGCACGCCCGCCACTGGCCGGGCTTCGAGGGCGTCTGCGAGGTCCGGCAGGTCATGGACCCGGGCGACTTCGCGCCGGGCGCCGCGCAGTAGGCGCGGACCCGCCAACGCGATTGCGCCGGGTCGACGGTGGTGCTCTGATCGGGCCGTGACCGGACCTGATCCCCGCCGGACGGTCGAAGCGGTGTGGCGGATGGAGTCGGCGCGACTGATCGCCGGCCTGGTCCGCGTGGTTCGTGACGTCGGCCTGGCCGAGGACCTCGCCCAGGACGCACTCGTCGCCGCACTCCAGCAGTGGCCGGAGTCAGGCGTCCCGGCCAACCCGGGCGCCTGGCTCATGACCGTGGCGAAGCGTCGGGCCGTCGACCACTTCCGTCGCGCCGAGCGGCTCGCCCGCAGCCAGTCCGAGCTCGGTCACGGGCTCGGGATCGAGCAGGAGTCGTTCATGTCGGACGTCGACGCGGCCCTCGAGGAGCGGATCGAGGACGACCTCCTGCGGCTGATGTTCATCTGCTGCCACCCGGTGCTCTCCACCGAGGCCCGGGTGACGCTCACCCTGCGGCTCCTCGGCGGCCTGACCACCAGGGAGATCGCGCGGTCCTTCCTCACCTCCGAGGCGACGGTGGCCCAGCGGATCGTCCGGGCCAAGCGCACCCTGGGCGAGGCGCGGGCCCCGTTCGAGGTGCCGGGGCCGGCCGAGCGGGCGGAGCGGCTCACACCCGTGCTCGACGTGCTCTACCTGGTGTTCAACGAGGGTTACTCGGCGACCGCTGGGGACGACTGGATGCGACCGGCGCTGTGCGAGGAGGCGTTGCGGCTGGGCCGCGTGCTGGCCGGTCTCGCCCCTACCGAGCCGGAGGTGCACGGCCTGGTCGCGCTGATGGAGCTCCAGGCCTCGCGCGCCGCTGCCCGGGTCGGCCCCTCCGGCGAGCCGATCCTGTTGCTCGACCAGGACCGCGCGCACTGGGACCAGCTGCTCCTGCGCCGGGGCCTGCGGGCGCTCGAGCGAGCCGACGCCCTGGGCGGAGAGCCGGGGCCCTACCGGTTGCAGGCGCGGATCGCCGCGTGCCACGCCCGGGCCCGGGCTCCCGAGGAGACCGACTGGGGCCGCATCGCCGAGCTCTACGACGACCTGTCAGCCGTGGCGAGGTCGCCGGTCGTGGAGCTGAACCGCGCGGTCGCCCTGGCCATGGCGTACGGCCCGCAGGCAGGGCTCGACCTGGTGGACCAGCTGGCCGGCGTACCGGCGATGCAGGGCTACCACCTGTTCCCGAGCGTGCGCGGCGACCTGCTGGACAAGCTGGGCCGGGCGGACGAGGCCCGGCGCGAGCTCGAGCGTGCCGCCTCGCTCACCCAGAACGAGCGGGAGCGCGCGTTGCTGCTCGAGCGCGCGGCCGCGGTGCTGGCACGGGCGCAGGGCGCACCGCCCGCGTGAAGGCGGCGTGGCCTGCTGCAGTGACCACGCCGTCCGGCCGATGATCTGACCGTGATCGACCTCGCCCCGCTGGTTCCGTGGCTGCTCGGGCTCGGTCTCGTGTCCGTGCTCGTCGGCGGCTTCGTGGTGGAGCGCAAGCGCCGCGAGCGGCTGATGCAGTACGCGCTGATGCGCGGCTGGCAGTACGTCGGCGAGGACCCGACGCTGGTGGACCGCTTCGACGGTGAGCCGTTCGGCACGGGCGACCGGCGCCGGGCGCGCAACGTCCTGACCGGGCAGGAGTCCGGCCGCCACTTCACGGCCTTCGACTACTCGTACGACACGCACTCCACGAACTCGAAGGGTCACCGGACCACGACGACGCACCGGTTCGGGGTCTGTGTGGTCCCGCTGCCGGTGCCCCTCGGCCGGGTCGAGGTGCTCCCCGAGGACGTGTTCACCACGATGGCCGGTGCGGTCGGGCTGATGGCAGATCTCGACCTCGAGAGCGAGGACTTCAACCGTCGCTTCCGGGTGCGGGCCACCGACGCCAAGCTGGCCAGTGACGTGCTCACCCCGCGGACGATGCACTACCTGCTCTCCGCCGACCCGGAGGCCTGGCGGATCGAGGAAGCGCAGCTCGTGTCGTGGCACCCCGGCCGGCTGGATCCGGCGGAGGTCGTCCGGACCTGCGCTGTGCTCGACCGGGTGCTCGACGGGATCCCGTCGTTCGTGTGGCGCGACGCGGGCCTGCCCACTGGCTACGATCCCGCACCATGACCGCCTTCTGGATCGTGCTCGGCGTCGTCGCGGTGCTCGCGGTGGCGGTCGCTGTGTCCTACAACCGCTTCGTGCGGCAGCGCAACCTGGTGCACGAGTCCTGGCGGCAGATCGACGTCGAGCTCAAGCGCCGGCACGACCTGATCCCCAACCTGGTCGAGACCGTCAAGGGCTACGCCACGCACGAGCGCGAGGTGTTCGACGCCGTGACCCGGGCGCGCGCCGCGGCCGCGACCCCGGGCTCGTCGCCCGCGGAACAGGGTCGGCAGGAGGGCATCCTCGGTCAGGCGCTCGGCCGGCTGTTCGCGGTGGCCGAGGCCTACCCCGAGCTGAAGGCAAGCACGAACTTCCTCGAGCTGCAGCGCGAGCTGACCGAGACCGAGGACCGCATCGCGGCCGGGCGGCGGTTCTACAACGCGAACGTGCGGGCGCTCAACACCCGGGTGGAGTCGGTGCCGTCGAACATCGTCGCGAGCACCTTCGGGTTCCACAAGGAGGAGTACTTCGAGGTGGAGGACGAGGCGGTGCGCTCCGCGCCCTCGGTCGACTTCTCGTAGCGCTCGAGCCAGTGACCCGTGCCGACTCTTTCGAACCTCGCAGGCATGGTGTCGTTCCTCACGCGCTGAGACGGTGGCCCGGTCAGTCCTCGGGGTGCATCTGCTCCTGCTCGACGCGGGCCCGCTCCTCCGGCTCGTCGTAGCGGGTGTCCCGGGAGCGGGACCGGGCACGCATCAGCTCGAAGGCGACCGGGATCACCGAGAGCGCGACGATGCCGACGAGGATCAGCTCGATGTGCTCGGCGACGAAGTCGACCCCGCCCAGCGCGTAGCCGAGCATCGTCACCCCGGTGCCCCAGAGCACGCCGCCGATGAAGGTGTACGTCGAGTAGGTCCGGTAGTCCATCTTCCCGACGCCGGCGATCACCGTGATGAACGTTCGGACGATCGGCACGAAGCGGGCCAGGACGATCGCCCGGGCGCCGTAGCGGTCGAAGAAGGCGTAGGCCTTGTCGACGTACTCCTGCTTGAACAGCCGCGAGTCCGGCCGGTTGAAGATGGCCGGACCGGCCTTGCGCCCGATCAGGTAACCGACC
Organism: Actinomycetes bacterium; assembly: GCA_036375795.1. Lineage (GTDB taxonomy): Bacteria > Actinomycetota > Actinomycetes > JACCUZ01 > JACCUZ01 > DASVBQ01. The sequence goes on along the minus strand of DASVBQ010000015.1, from coordinate 20,488 downwards.
TGGTTGCCGGCGACGGCCGCCACCGTGACCAGCAGGCAGACCAGCCAGATCGGCTGGCTCATCGTCCCCTGCTTGACCAGCAGGCCGGCGGTGAAGAGCAGCGAGTCGCCCGGCAGGAAGAACCCGGCCAGCAGCCCGCACTCGGCGAAGATCACCGCCACGACGCCGACCAGCCCGAAGTTGTCGACGAGCGTGTTGGGGTCCAGCCAGGACGGGCCGAGAGCGGTGACGTGCACCGCTAGAGGCTACCGGGCGGTTCAGCGCCGCCGGACCGTGAAGGTCTCCGGCTCGCCTGCCGGACCGGGCTTGCGGGGCTTGCCGTTCACGGTGAACCGGACCGCGCTGGGCCGCCCGTTGACAACCTGCAGCACCTTCTGGTCGAAGCTGCGCTTCTCCCCCTTCGTGAACAGGCGGGACACCAGAGTCTGTCCGCCCGGCACGCGCACTGTGATGTAGCTCTTCCGCAGGACCACGAACGACAGCGTGGCCGGGCGCGTGCTCGGCGTCGGGGTGGGCGAGGCCGACGGGCTGGCGCTCGTCGACGTCGGCGTGGCCGGTGCCGTGTTCGTGGTGGGGGTCGACCCTGCCGACGGCTCGTCGGTCGTGACCTCCCCCTCGCCGCGAGTCAGGAAGTACGCCGCGACGAGCAGGACCGCGACCGTGACGGCGGCGGACCGGACCCAGAAGCCCCGGTCCGGTGTCGGCTGGCCCGTGCCCGGGACGGTGTGACGGCCCACGTCGCGGACGCTACCGTCTGGCCGTCCGCCGACGGCGCAGCCAGCCGACGACACCCGCGACGATCGAGCCGCCGACGAAGAACGCCGCGACCGCGTACGACAGGTTCCGCACCCACGGGTCCGAGGCGGCCAGGTGACCGAGCACCGGGAGACCGACCGCCCAGGCGAGGGCGCCGACGACGTTGGCGGACAGGAACCGCGGATAACCCATCCGGCTGGCCCCGGCCAGGATCGGCGTGAAGGTCCGCACCCAGGGGATCCACCGGGCCGCCACGACTGCCCACCAGCCGAACCGGTCGTAGAACGCCTCGGCGCGCTGAAGGTGCCGGACATCGAGCCGACCAGCTCTCACCCGGCGCTCCAGCCAGGCCCGCCCCAGGCGTGACCCCGTCGCGTAGCCGACCGAGTCGCCGGCGACGGCCGCGGCGAACGCTCCGACGACGAGGACCGCGAGGTCGACTCCGGAGGCCGGCTCGGCCGAGAGCAGGCCGGCGCCGAACAGGATGGTGTCGCCCGGCAGCAAGAACCCGACCAGCAACCCGGACTCGATGAAGACGAAGCCCAGCACCACGGTGTAGACCGCGCCGGCGGTGAGCGACCCCAGGTCCGGGGTCAGGTCGGGGAGGACGTCCCAGGCGCGGCCCACCTCGCAACCCTAGGCTGGCCGACCGTGGTCGAGGGTCCGGACGAGAGCGACGCGCAGGCCCGGCTCGGCGTCGGCGTCGGTCCGTGGACAGGGCCCTGGCCGGACGACCCGCGCCTCGACCCCGAGCTGCTGGCGCACGGCGACCGGCGCAACGTGGTCGACCGGTACCGCTACTGGCGGCGGGAGGCTGTTGTCGCCGACCTCGACCTGCGCCGCCACGACTTCCACGTCGCGATCGAGAACTTCCAGCACGACTTCAACATCGGGTCGGTGGTCCGCACCGCGAACGCGTTCCTTGCCCGCGAGGTGCACGTCGTCGGTCGCCGGCGCTGGAACCGTCGTGGTGCGATGGTCACCGATCGCTACCAGCACGTCCGAAACCACCCGGACGTCGAGGCGTTCGCCGCCTGGGCCGCAGGCGAGGGGCTGCCGGTGGTGGGTGTGGACAACCTGCCGGGCGCGGTACCGCTGGAGTCGACCCGGCTCCCCGCCGCCTGCGTGCTGCTCCTCGGCCAGGAGGGGCCGGGGCTGTCCGAGGGCGCTCGGGCGTCGTCGTCGCTCGTCGTGTCCGTGGCGCAGTTCGGGTCGACGCGCTCGATCAATGCCGGTGCCGCCGCGGCGATCGCCATGCACACCTGGGTCCGTCAGCACGTCATGGGCCACCCGCTGTGATCGCGGTCGCCGTCGTTCCGGGGCGGGCCTAGGGTCACCGGCATGGACGACGCCGAGCTGCTGGCCGCTTTCGAAACCCAGGTCCGGCGACGCGGGGAGGAGCCGCCCGGCTTCCGCCTGGCCCGGGTCGACGAGCCGGCCCCGATGCTGCTGCTCGCCCCGACCGGCGAGGACGCCGCCTGGGGCGGTGGGGTGTTCTGGTCCGACCTGGACGAGTCCAGCGCAGACGCGGCGATCGCGGCGGCGGTCGCGTTCTTCTCCCCTCGAGGCAGGGAGTTCGAGTGGAAGGTCTACGGCTACGACCGACCGGCCGACCTGCCGCAGCGGCTGCGCACGGCCGGGTTCGAGCCGGACGAGGAGGAGGCGCTCGTCGTCGGTGACGTCGACGTGGTGCGAGCTGGGCTCGCGGGCGCGGTCGACCCCGAAGGCATCACCGTCCGCCGCCTGCGCGAGGACGCCGAGGGCCGCGCCGCCGACTGGCAGGGCATCGCCGACCTGCACGCAGCCGTGTGGGACGAGGACGGCAGCGACATGACACGCGCCATCGCGGCCGCCCACGCCGCCGACCCCTCGTCGATGTCCGTCTGGCTGGCCGAGGCCGACGACGGCACGGTGGTGTGCGCGGCCCGCGCCGAGTTCCACGACGGCACCGAATTCGCGTCCTTGTGGGGCGGCAGCACCCTGGCGGCCTACCGTGGGCGCGGCATCTACAAGGCCCTCGTCTCGCGCCGGGCCGACGAGGCGGCCGAGCGCGGCTTCCGGTTCCTCCAGGTCGACGCCTCGCCCGACAGCCGGCCGATCCTCGAGCGACTCGGCCTGCGCACGCTGACCTCCACGACTCCGTGGATGTGGCGCCCGTAGCCTCGCTCCATGGGCGAGCGGGTGGTGGTGGTCGGCGCCGACGCGGCCGGCATGTCGGCGGCATCGCAGGCCAAGCGGCTCCGCGGTGAGGACCTCGAGGTGGTCGCTCTCGAGCGCGGCACCTACACCTCGTACTCCGCCTGCGGCATCCCCTACTGGGTCGGCGGCGACGTGGAGTCGGTCGACGCCCTGATCGTGCGCACGCCGGAGCAGCACCGCGCGCGCGGCCTCGACGTCAGGCTGCACACCGAGGCGGTCGGCATCGACCTCGACCGGCGACAGGTGGAGGCCCGCGACCACGGCGCAGGCACGACGTACCGCCTCGACTTCGACCACCTGGTGCTCGCCACGGGCGCCCGCCCACGTCGGCCCGACATTCCCGGCGTCGACGCTCCCGGCGTCGTCGGTGTGCAGACGCTGGACGACGGCGAGCGTGCGCTGCACGCACTGGAGCGACACCGCCCGAGCACGGCAGTGGTGGTCGGGGGCGGCTACATCGGCATCGAGATGGCGGAAGCGCTGGTCAACCGGGGGCTGACGGTCACGGTCGTGACCCGGTCGTCCGAGCCGATGGCCACCCTCGACCCGGACATGGGCCGGCAGGTGCACGATGCCATGGAGGCGATGGGCATCGGCGTTCGGACGTCGGCGCGCATCGACGCGATCGAGGTCGACGCCGAGGGCCGCGTCCGGGCGGTCCTGACCGACTCGGGAGTCCTGCCCGCCGACATCGTGGTGCTCGGCACCGGCGTGTCGCCGGAGACCAGCGTCGCCGCGGATGCCGGCCTCCCGCTCGGCCGGTGGGGCGGCCTGGTGACCGATCTGCAGATGCGCGTGTTCGACGCCGAGGGCGTCTGGGCGGCCGGCGACTGCGTCGAGTCGATCGACCTCGTCTCGGGCAACCGCGTGCACGTCGCCCTGGGCACGCACGCGAACAAGCAGGGCCGGGTCCTCGGCACGAACCTCGGCGGCGGCTACGCGACGTTTCCCGGTGTCGTGGGCACCGCCGTCAGCAGGGTGTGCGACCTGGAGATCGCCCGCACCGGGCTGCGTGAGAAGGACTGCGAAGCCGTCGGTTTCGCCTTCTTCACCGTGCGGGTCGAGTCGACGACCCGGTCCGGCTACTTCCCCGGCGCGGCGCCGGTCACGGTGAAGCTGGTCGTCGAGCGGCACACCGGCCGGCTGCTCGGCGGCCAGATCGTCGGCGGCGAGGCCTCGGCGAAGCGGATAGACACCCTGGCCGTGGCGCTGTGGAACCGGATGACGGTCGAGGAGATCTCCTCGCTCGACCTCGGCTACGCGCCGCCGTTCTCGCCGGTCTGGGACCCGGTTCTGATCGCCGCGCGGAAGGCGTCCGACCAGGTCAGGGCGGGCTGAGACACCGCTCCCGCCCGTCCACGGGCTCTGGTTGGATGGCCGTTGACGAGACGTTGGAGACCCGCACGAGGAGCCCGCCATGCCCATCGCCACCCCCGAGGTCTACGGCGAGATGCTGGACCGCGCCAAGGCCGGCGCCTTCGCCTACCCCGCGATCAACGTGACCTCGTCGCAGACGCTCAACGCGGCCCTGCGCGGCTTCGCCGAGGCGGGCAGCGACGGCATCGTCCAAGTGTCCACCGGCGGTGCCGAGTTCTTGTCCGGAACCACGATCAAGGACATGGTGCTCGGCGCACAGGCGCTCGCGGAGTACGCGCACCACGTCGCCAAGGCCTACCCGGTGCAGATCGCCCTGCACACCGACCACTGCCCCAAGGACAAGCTCGACGGCTACATGCGGCCGCTGGTCGCGATCTCGCAGGAGCGGGTGACCGCCGGTCGCGACCCGCTGTTCCAGTCGCACATGTGGGACGGGTCGGCGGTGGAGCTCGAGGAGAACCTCTCGATCGCCGCGGAGCTGCTGGAGAAGTGCGCCGCAGCCCGCATCGTGATGGAGCTCGAGATCGGCGTGGTCGGCGGTGAGGAGGACGGCGTCGCAAACGAGATCAACGAGAAGCTCTACACGCACCCATCGGACGCGGTGCGCACCGCCGAGATGCTCGGGGTCGGCGAGCGCGGTCGCTACATGCTGGCCGCGACTTTCGGCAACGTGCACGGCGTCTACAAGCCCGGCAACGTCAAGCTGCGCCCCTCGATCCTCAAGGACATCCAGGAAGAGGTCGGGCGCAAGGTCGGCCGCGAGAAGCCGTTCGACCTGGTCTTCCATGGCGGCTCCGGCTCCCTGCTCGAGGAGATCCGCGAAACCCTCGACTACGGCGTCGTGAAGATGAACGTCGACACCGACACGCAGTACGCGTTCACCCGCCCGATCGCCGACCACATGTTCCGCAACTACGACGGCGTGCTGAAGGTCGACGGCGAGGTCGGCAACAAGAAGCAGTACGACCCGCGCGGGTACGGCAAGTCGGCGGAGGCGGGCATGGCCGCCCGCGTCCGCGAGGCCTGCGAGGACCTGCGCTCGGCCGGAACGTCCCTAGGGGCCAAGGCCGGCTGAGCAGTCGTCGGCTACCGCGACTGCTGCTGCGAGCGCATCCCGAGGCTGGCCGCGACCACCACCAGGACGGCGCCGGCGAAGGTGACGAGATTCGCGAAGCCGTCGTCGGCCGGAGACATGATCTCGCTGACCTCGCTGCTGTGCGTGCTCAGGAGCTGAAGCATCCAGAGCACGAGCCCGGCCAGGCCGGCCACTCCCGCCGCGAGAACCCACGTCCACTTCCGTGCCCACACGCCCGCCGCGACGCCGACGACGAGGAGCGCGCCGGCCGCGAGCCGGATTCCCGAGAACTCGTTGTGCCACCCTCTCTCGATCAAGATCCCCCAGACGAGGACCAGCGCGGCGCCTGCCAAGGCCAGGACCGTGGGCGCGGTGAGGAAGGCCTCGGTGCGTGGGCGTGAGGGGTCTTTGGTGTCGCGGCCGGCGTCGGCCCGAGAACGCGGGTCGACCGGCGAGTGCATCGGCTCGTGACGACCGCCGGCCGCGGAGACGGGGGCCGGTACCTTCTCGGGCGCCCGCCCGGCTAGCACCTCCTCGGCGAACTTCTTCAGCGTGCCCTGCAGGTTGCTGACGTCGCTGGCGAAGCGCCGGTCCTCGACGACCGCCGCGTTGCGGTACGCGAGACCTTTCAACGGGTCGGGCAGATCCGCGACCTTGGGCATGGGCGCTCCGCCGACCAGGACCGGAACGACCCGCACGTCGGCCGACAGCGCCGAGATGATCTCGGCCCGGTGGGTGTCACCCTCGTCGTCGAGCCGCCGGTTGCCCAGCTCGTCGCGCGCGTTGACCCAGCTCGGTCCGATGACGACCAGCACGACGTCGCACTTGTCCATCGTCTGGGCGATCGCCTCGCGAAAGTCCTCCCCCGGCGCGATGGTGTCGATGTCGATGAACACCTGGTCGGGTCCCCAGTCCCGCACCAGGTGCTCGTACAGACGGCCGGCCCAACCGGACGCATCATCTCGGCGGTAGCTCAAGAAGATGCCACTCATCCAGGCGCTCCGATCCCGCGGCGACGTCCGCGCTGGACGGCCCACCTGCCACGATCACTCCCTCGTGACCAGCCGTCAACGATCGGGGCATTGACCGTCGCACGCGCAGCGGTCAGCGTGAGGGTGCTGGCGCCGAATCGTCTGGGTGGTGAGCTGACGTGAGCACGAGGGTGAGCACGAGCTGGGACGGCCAACCGGCTCCCGAGGGCGGGCCGGACGTCTGTGACGGCGCCGGGGACGATGCGCTCGAGGGCGGGGGGACCGCGGCATCGCGAGGCTGGGGGCCGGGTTGGCCCCGGTGCCAGACCCAGAAGCTGACCACGATCGACGCCGCCCCCGGCGTACGACTGAGCGTGCATCGCGACATCGCGCCCCTCGTGACCTGGCTGTGTGAGGAGACGGTCCGCCGCGGCTACCGGCTGCGCCCCGGTCAGTGCTGGGGTTTCGCGTGCCGGGCGATCCGCGGCAGCTCGGCGCCCAGCAACCACTCGTGGGGCCTGGCCGTCGACCTGAACTCGCTCGCCAACCCGATGGGCTCGTCGCTGGTGACCGACATGCCCCGGTGGATGCCGCGGTTGTGGACCGAGCATGGCTTCCGCTGGGGCGGCGACTACCTGGGACGCAAGGACGCCATGCACTACGAGTACGTCGGCACGCCGCGGGACGCCGAGGGCCTGGTGGCCGGCCTCGGCGGTCCGCGACAGGATGACGGCTTCCCGCTGCCCCGGGGACACTGGTTCGGCTGGGCGGAAGGCCCAGCCGAGCGCGACCCTCGCTGCCATGACGGGCGGCGCGGGGACGACCAACGGGCGATCCGGCGACTGCAGCGCATGCTCATCGAGCAACAGTGGGACCTGGGGCCGACCGGACCGGACGGGATCTTCGGGCCAAGGGTGCATCGGGCCGTGCTGGCCTTTCAGCGCCAGAACGGCCTCGAGGCGGACGGGCTGGTCGGACCCAGGACCTGGCGAGCGATCCGTCGCCGGGCCGACACCGGCTGACCGCCGGACCTCAGCGCGCCGCGAGCTCCTGCCGGATCCGGTCGATCCGGATGCCCTCGTTCGCCTGGTAGGTGCCGGTGCCGTGCAGCCGGGACATCTGCTCGCTGCCGGCGTGATGCAGTGCGACGACGTTCCAGCGTCGGTCGAAGACCGGGCTGCCCGAGCTGCCGGGCTGCGTCGGGGCGCGGTAGTGCACGCGCACGTCGTCGTAGTCGAGCAGGTGGTTGTCCTGGATCGAGATCTTCACCGACGGCGCACCCTGCGGGTGGCCGATCACGTACACCCGGTTCGGCGGCTGCGCGTCCAGCGCCGGAAGGTGCGGTGCGATGGCGCAGAGCTGCGCTCCCTCCGGCACGGCGTCCAGCTCGAGAAGTGTGACGTCGAGCTGGCCGGCCGGTGACCCCCACAGCATCGTCCGGACCCGGACCGGACCCGGGTCGGTCGGCAGCCCACGGAAGGTGACGACGGCGTCCTCCGGCCGCACAGCGTCCGGGACCACGTGCGCATTGGTCACGAGGACCACGGCAGGCAGGGACGGGTGCAGGTCGGAGCCGTCCACCAGGAATCCCGTGCCCAGCCCCTCCTCGTACGAGTCGCAGATCTGGGCTACCGCCCTGCAGCGCATGAGCAGGTCCTCGAACCAGCGTTGGGCCTGGAGCCCGTCACCGCCGAAGACCTTCTCGAAGCCAACTCGCTGCTCGGCCGACCGGGCGCTGGCCCCTCGCGTGTAGCGGCGGCCGACGGTCAGGTTCCCGCCCTGCTTGCTCAGCAGCATGGCCGCGAGCGACGGCAGCAGGACGGTGCCGGGGTCGCGGTCGGGCCGAAGCTGCCAGACCTCGACGAGCTGGCGGTGCAGGCTGCCGAGCTCGAAGGCGTCCAGCCCGGGATCGGACAGGTAGTCGCGCAGGCAGGCCAGTGCGTCGTCGACCTGCCCGAGCACCAGGTGCGCCTCGACCAGGGTGGCCTTGTCCCAGATGCCGCCGGACTCGCGCCGCGCGGTGACCGTGGCCACCACCTGACCGGCGATGGTGCGGGCCCGGGTCGCGGCGTCAGGATGACCCGGCAGAAGGATGGCGTCGCGGTCGGCGCGCAGCAGGAGCGCGGCCGCGTTCACCCCGTGCCACACGTGCTCAGCAGACGCCAGGAAGACCGACTCGTACGCCGCGACGGAGCGTTCCAGCAGCGCCATCCGTCGCCCGGGGGCCTCCGGACCCGTGACGAGGAACATCTCCTTGTACGCGCGGCCGACCAGCCCACGAGCCTCGAACGCCTCGCCTGCGGACGCGCCCGCGTCGATGTCGCCCAGGACGGCCAGGCCCGCCGAGAGGAGGTCCTGGTCCAGCAGCGCCTGGGCGTAGTACCGGCGGACAAGAGGGGCGTCGACACCGACCTGCTGCAGCGCGTCCGCGACCCGTGCCAGGAGGTCGAAACGTCGGCTGCGTAGGAGCAGCGTGAGCACTGCGTCCGCCTCGGTCTCCGACATCGGGTGAGGCGACCGGTGCAGCTCCTCGACCAGCTCCCGGCAGAGCGACTCGGCCGCCTTTCCGTCGAACCGGCGCACAGCCTCCCGCAGCCGGCCGGCGAGCGGGCTGGCCTCCACTGGCGTCATCACTCACCGAGCCCGAGCAGGTCGCGGACCTCCGCGCGAAGCCGTGGGCCACGCAGGTACTTGCCGATGTCGTGACGCCACCGCCCCCAGTTGGGCTCCTCCACGTCCCCGATGACCGAGCGCCCGGCCCGGCAGAAGTCGTTGCCGATCCTCGGGTCGACCGCGGCGACGATGTCCAGTCGGTCGAACACGTTCACCCATCGCCCGTGCAGCGCCTCCGACGGGAAGCCGTCGGTGCGCGACCACTCCGGCTTGAGGCAGTGCTGCACCTCGTCGAGACCCAGCGGGCTGCCGATCGTGACGAGGCCGTCGAGGGGCGGGCAGCCCGGGACCCGGCGGAGCAGGTCGTAGATGATCACAGTTCCCATGCTGTGCGTCACGGCGATGTGCGGTCCGTCCCGGCCGGCGCCGGCCGCCAGGACGTCCAGCACCCGGGCCCGGATGTCGTCCTGGATGAGGTACTCCTGCCCCGGCCTTGGGCTGAAGCGGGCATTGAACAGGTAGTGGTGCACATCCCGGAGAAAGGTCTTCATCACCCGCCGTGCCAGCGGCGGGGGGAGCAGCTCGAGCGACGCGTCCACCTCCGGCGGGGGTGTGGGCACGGCCTCCGAGCCGGTCACGGCGAAGCCGATCCGGGCGGCCAGCGAGCCCATCACCGCGGCCTCCTCTGGCCCGGCGGTGGCCAGCCACTCCAGGTCGGCCTCCTCGGCCCCCTGCAGGTCGACCGCCTCCAGCCCCTCCGCCGCCACCGACGGTGCCAGCGGCGCTGCGTAGAGGAAGTCCGCCCAGTACGCCATGTCGTAGGACACGCCTTCGTAGTCGAGGTCGGGGCCACCGTCGTCCTCCAGGGCGGCGATCCAGCTGCGCAGCAGGTCGTCCTTCGGCGGCTTGTTGCTGATGCCGTGGATGAAGGTCACATGCGCCATCTGGTGCCCCCCTCCGACCCTGGTGATCTCACTCAATCCGCGGGCCGCACCGGCGTCAACGGGGTCGCGCGAGGCTAGGCTCGCGCGCAGTGAGCGGGAACGACGGCGAGCGCGACGGGCCCTGCGTCGCGCGCATCGGCGATGTGGCGCACCTCCCAGCAGCCCTGACGAAAGCGTCCATCGACTGCAACCGTCCTGTGCTGGCGGTGGTCGGCGGCGCGGAGGGCATGGCTGACGACGTCGTGGACGACCTCGTCGAGCTCCTGCGGACCGGGGTCCTGCCGCTCCTCGACCGGCGCGGGGCCACCGTGGTCGACGGAGGCACCGACTCCGGCGTGATGCGCGTCATGGGACGTGCCCGGGCCGCCGCCGGCGCCCGCCTGCCTCTGGTCGGCGTGGCGGCCGAGGGGACCGTGGGGCCGGTCTCGCTCGCAGACACCGGCGAACGGCCCGTGGTGGAGCCCCACCACACCCACGTCGTGCTGGTGCCCGGACGGTCGTGGGGCGACGAGTCCCCCTGGCTGGCCGCGGTGGCGACCGCGATCGCCGGTGACCAGCCATCCGTCACGCTGGTCGTCAACGGCGGTGACATCGTCTGGCAGGACATCGAGCACAGCCTCCGTGAGCACCGTCCCGTGGTCGTCCTGGCCGGCACCGGTCGCGCGGCCGACGAGATCGCGGCGGCAGCGGCCGGCCGGGAAGGCGACCAGCGTGCGGGAGGCGTGGCCGGTCACGACCTCGTGTCCATCGTGGACATCGATGACTCGGCCGGACTCGTGGACGTCCTCGACAGGCTGCTGCGCGGATCGGAAGCCTCCGACTGATCCCGACGGCCGACTCCGCCGTGCTTCACTGACTCGGGCGAGGGGAGGTGACGATCACGCCGTCACCGACCGCCCGCGCCACCACGGAGCTGACCAGGCCGAGCAGGCTTGGTGCACGCAGCGTGCTGCTACCAGGGACAGTGCTCGTCGCGGCGGCCCTCATGACGCTGGTCGCGGTCACGGCGCTGGACGGTCTGTACCACCGCGACGCCGGCGTGGTCAGGGCCGAGCAGCTGCTGCCGTACGGTCTCGCACTTCGCCACAGTGACCTCGGATCGAGCGAACCCGACGGCGGCGCTGCCCGCACTGCGGCGGAGCGCCGATGGCTCGACGTGACCTCGCCCCTCGCCGCGCAGGCCGCGGTGGTCACCTGGCGTGAGCGGGATGGTCGCCTCGTCCTGGTGCTGGCCGCCCGGACCCACGACCCGACGCGCCTGGCCGCCGGTTTGCCGCGCCGCGCTCGACCCGCCGAGCGGGTGAGGGCATGGACCGAGGGCGATCGCGTCGCCATGGCGGTCGTCGTCCAGCGAGCCGGCCGGGACGACGACGTCCTGACCGTGCTCGACCAGCGCACAGCGTCGGTGCGGTCCTCGGTGCAGCTTCAGCGATCGGTGGCTCTGGCGGCTGCCGCCCTGGTTCCCGTCGTCGTGCTGCTGGTGGCCATCGGCGTCGCCGTGGTGGCCGTGGTCGTCGTGGCCGGGGTCGTCGCGATCCTCGTGCTGCTGCCGATCCGCCTCGTTGCCCGGCGCCGCCGCCCCGCCAGATCGTCGCGTCCGGTCGGCGACGCGGTGCCGGCCTCCGGTGTCCGGGTCGTCGACCTGCCGCGCTGGCGGGTCGACTCGGCGGTAAGCACGTGGCGGGTCGTGCCTCTTGCCGTGGTCGCCCTGCCCGCCGCAACGGTCTCTCTGTGGCCCGACGCGCTGGTCTGGGCGGTGCTCATCGCGCTCATCCTGGTGCTCGCAATGCGCTGGGCGCAGGGCTCCAAGCCGGCCCTCTGGCTGCGGCGTCTGCTCTACGTTCTCGTCGGCCTAGGTCTGACGCACGCACTGGTCGGATGGCCGCCTCGCACGCCGGTCCTCGACGTCCGAGCCCTGGCCGGCCTGGTTGCGCTGCTGGTCGCGGTGGCCTTCCTGGCCTGGCGCACGGAGCGGGACACCCTGCGCCCGATCGTCGTGGGAACCCTCGGCGTCCGGTGGCTGGTCATGCTCGTCGGGTTGCTGCTCCTCGCGGCCGCGTCCTTCGCGGTGTTCCTGGGCAGCAACGGGGAGCCGGACCCGCGTCGCCAGATGTGGCTCAAGGCGGTAGCCCTGCCGGGTCTGGTGGCCGTGCCGGTCAGCGCGCGTCGGCTCCGGGCCGCCCGGGCGCTGGCGGTCCGACAGCGACTGCGGCAGGAGGAACGCCCCGAGGTGCTCTTCCTGCGGTCGTTCGTGGACGACGGGTTACGGGTCCGCTCCGAGCGCCGGGCCCGTGCCGGGCTGGAACGGTGGCTGCCCTGGCCCACCGAGCTCTTCGAGGACGTCCTGGTGCGTGGGTTCGAGCAGGTCGGGCCGGTCGTGGCGATCGGGAAGCCGGGCACGGACCAGACCGAGCTGGGAGCGGCGCGCGACCTGGTCGTCGGCACGGACTGGCTGGCGGCGGTGGAGGCGGAGATGGACCGCGTCCGGCTCATCACCGTGGTGCTGGGCCACGGAGAGGGTCTGGCCGCGGAGCTGCGCGCCCTGTGCGAACGAGGGCGGCTCGACCGAGTGTGCATCGTGGTGCCACCGGTGTCGGCCGCAGAGGTCGCGGCGCGTCTCTCGGCCGGCACCCGCGCGCTCGACACTGCCCGCGGCTGGGGACAGCTCGACGCCCACGTGCTGCCGGGTCAACGCGAGATCGTCGCGCTTGTCGGGTGGGAGGGGCGCCGGTGCGTGATGGTCGCCAAGCGGCGAGCGCGGGCGTCGACGTACGGCGCCCTCGCAGCGATGGTGTCCCGCGAGATCGCGACCGGCGGTCGCTTCTGAGAGTCGTGGCGGGACGAGTCCCTGCTCCGTTTTCAGGAAATGGTCTCCGCGGGCACAGAAGAGGTGCCTTTTGACACCTGTCGCCGGGCCCCCAGTCGTGCTTCCGTCGAAGTCACGCGGACGAGAGCACGGAGGGAGACTCGTATGTCCGGACATCGACGGCTTGCCGCTTTGGCCGCAACGGTCGCGCTGCTGGTCGGGACCGCCCCGACGGCAGCCGACGCAGCGGTGCGAGAACCGGCTGCCAAAGAGCGCGTGAAGGTGGCGACCTACAACCTGTACATCGGTGGTGACGTCGGCACCCTCCTGGCGCCAGGTATCGACACCACGCCGGAGTTCATCGCGGCCGCGACCGCACTATGGCAGAACGTGGTCGCCACCAACTTCGCCGAACGGGCCGAGGCCATCGCCGACCTTCTGTCCGAGACCAACCCTGACGTGGTAGGTCTGCAGGAGGTCGCGCTCTGGGAGAGCGCGCCGTTCGGGACGGCCACGCTGGCGCGCACATACGACTTCCTCGCCATCCTGCGCGCCGAGCTGGCGGAGCGGGACACGCCGTACAAGGTGCTCGTCACCAACGCCAACTTCGTCAGCCCCATCGTTCCGTTGCAGCCCATCGGGCTCAACGTGCGGCTGACCGACCGTGACGTCATCATCGCGCGTTCGGACCTGCCCAAGTCCCAGCTGCAGACCTCCCGGCCGCGACCCCGCACCTACACCGCCAGGGTGCCCATCACCCTGCCCACCGGACCGTCAGCCGTCATCCGCGGCTGGTCGACCATCGACATCACCACGGGCGGCCTGACCTACCGGTTCGCGAACACCCATCTGGAGGCCTTCAGCGAGCAAGTGCGCAACCTGCAGGCGGCGCAGCTCACCCGCGTCCTGCGAAAGTCGCCTCACCCGGTCGTTCTGGTCGGCGACCTCAACGCCGACCCGGGAACCGGGGCGGCGCGCGTCCTCAGGAAGGGCGTCGGGATGGCTGACGCCTGGAGCCAGGGGACCGGCAGTCGCTTCACCGCGGGACAGGACGACCTGCTGCGCAACGACCCGTCGACCCTGTCGCGGCGGATCGACTACGTGCTCTTCGAGTCGAACCGGAAACCGGACTTCGCCGCGAAGAAGGCGTTCGTGATCGGTGAGTCGACCGCGGACCGGACCTCGACCGGCATGTGGCCGGCCGACCACGCCGGGGTCGTGGCGCGCCTGCGCCTGACCACGAACTGACACCGGGGCGCCGGCCCGGCGGTGTTACACCGCCGGGCCGAAGCTCACCTGAGAGGAGCAGGGCGTGCTGCTCCACTCAGGCGAAGCGTCCGGGTCGGCGTCAAGACACCCCTGCACTGAGCCGATCTTGGAGTCGTCATCCGACCGACTTCACGGGAGTCTCCAGTGCGCGCTCGTACCGCCTCCGCCTCGCTGCTCGTCGCGGCCGCCCTCGTCGCGGCTCCGGCTGCCTCAGCACGTGCCGAGACCTCGGCAGCCACCCGACCCGGCGTCACCAAGTCCGAGGTGGCCAAGGCCCGCGCGGAGGCGCGCCGGCTCGAGGCGAAGGCGCACTCCAAGCGCTTCTTCGTGCTGGGCGGGACGGTCACCGGGGTGTCCCTCGCGGACGCCACCGTCGAGGGGTCGACCTCGACACTGACCTTCACCGTGCACGGCGGCCGCTACAAGGCGCTGCGCGGCACCGACGTCACCGTGACGGTTCTTCCGGACGCCAAGGTGACCCGCGACGGCGTCGTCGACCTCTCCGCCGTCGTTGCGGGCGACCACGTCGTGGTGAAGTCGCGTGACGTCGACTTCAGCGTGGACCGGACGACAGAGACCGCCGTCGTGACCGTCACGGCGACCGTCAGCCGGGTGGCCGCCAGCCCGGCTGAGCCCGAGGAGACCGAGGCGGTCGCCGTCGCACCGGCGAGCTGACGACCCGCAGATCCTCCGCCCGCCCCTGGACGTCCGCACCGCCCCCTGCTTGGGTGATCCCCCTCGGGATCTTCACGGCAGGGGGCGGTCGGTCATGTCCGTACGTCGAAGGTTGCTCGTTCTCGTCGTCGCGTCGGCTGCGGCATTCTCGTCCGCGTTGCCGGCCGCGCAGGCCGACGCGCCGCAGCAGGCGCAGAGGCAGGTCACCGTCGCGAGCTACAACCTGTTCCTCGGCGGCGACATCGGTGCCCTGACCAGGGCGACCTCTCAGCTGGACTTCCTCCTGAAGGCTGTCGCTCTCTGGGGCAACGTCCAGGCCACGGACTTCCCCGCCCGGGCCGAGGCGATCGCCGATCTGTTGGCCGCCGACCACCCGGACGTCGTCGGCCTGCAGGAAGTCGCGAAGTGGGAGACCGCGAGCGGGTCCGCGCCGCTGGAGCCGACGTACGACTTCCTGCCTCTGCTTCTCGACGCGCTGGCTGAGCGTGGCTCGCCGTACCGCGTCCTCGTCACCAATGAGAACTTCGTCAGCCCCGAGGTGCCGCTCGCGCCGCTGATGGACCTCCGGGTCAAGTTCACCGACAGGGACGTCGTCATCGCGCGCGCGGACCTTCCGACCTCGCAGCTCAAGGCGTCCAACCCGGCGCCGCACACGTTCACGGCGCGCATCCCGCTGACGCTTCCCGTGGGCAGCACCGAGATCATCCGCGGCTGGTCCAGCGTGGACGTGAAGCTGCGGGGCCAGACCTACCGGTTCGCCAACACCCATCTGGAGGCGTTCCACCCAGGCGTCCGTGCCTTGCAGGGCCACGAGCTGACCACCGCCCTCGACGCGTCGCCGTACCCCGTCGTGCTCGTGGGCGACCTCAACTCCAGGGCCGACGACCTCACCGGGCCGTACGGCATGGCCAAGGCGATCGGCCTCGTCGACTCGTGGCTGACGGCGACGCAGACGACCGGTGACGGGAACACGTCCGGGCAGACCGACTCGCTGACCAACGTCCCGTCGACGATCGACCACCGCATCGACTACGTGCTGTACACGCCGGACGGCGACCCGGCGATCGAGGCCGTCGAGGCGCACGTGATCGGCGAGGAGCTCGACGACCGCACCGACGCGACGTCACTGCACCCCCCGCTGTGGCCCTCGGACCATGCCGGGGTGGTGGCGACGCTGCACGTCGGACGGCCCTGAGCAGAGCGGCTCGCCGCGCAGGAGCAGAATCGCCGCATGACGCACCAGAACCTGCTCGGCGAGCCCTCCCCGACGCTTCTCCCGGACGAGCCCGAGCCGCGGGAGATGCTCGCGAGCGGTGAACCGGCGAGCGAGGTCGCTGCCAGGCACCCGACGTCGTGCCTGGCCTGGGCGGAGCTCGCGGAGGCGGCCCTGGCCGACGGGCGGACGGTCGAGGGGTACGCGTACGCGCGCACCGGCTACCACCGAGGGCTCGACGCGTTGCGCCGCAACGGCTGGAAGGGGCACGGTCCGGTGCCCTGGGAGCACGAGCCGAACCGCGGGTTCCTGCGGGCGCTGCACGCGCTCGGCCTGGCAGCGGCGGCGATCGACGAGACCGACGAAGCGCAGCGGTGCCGCACCTTCCTCGCGGACTCCAGCCCGACCGCGGTCAGGGAGTTGGACGGCTGAGCGCACATCGGACGAATGGTCCGTTCGACGACAAACGAGGCGCGGAACTGTCCCCTGCCGCGGTTCCGCACCTCGTCCCGCCACATCTTGCCCGGTGCAGCGGGACATCGGTGTCCCTTCGGTGCCACTGACAGCAACCTGCCACCACCCGTACAGTGATCGGCCGTGAGCGCCTTGGACGTGTGGGGGCTGGACGACGTCGCGGAGACCGCCTACCGCGCCATGCTGCGCAACCCCACCCTCGACCTCGACGCCCTGGCGGACCACCTCGACCTCGAGGCCGGCGAGGTGGCGTCGGCGGTCGACCAGCTCGTCCGCGTCGGGCTGGTTGCCCGGTCCGGCGGTCTCCTGCAGCCGGCGTCGCCCGCGACGACGCTGGCGTCCCTGCTGCACGGAGAGCTCAGCGACCTCGAGGAGCGCCGGGCGCGACTCGACGCGGTGCGGGCCAGCCTGTCGGGCTTCGCGGCCGACCACATGGTGGGCCAGTCCCGGGCCTGGTCGAGCATGCCCTTCGAGCTGCTCAGCCCCCATGAGGCGTTCGTCGTGGTGGAGGATCTGCAGCGGGCGACGACGGGCGAGGTCCTGTCCTGCCATCCGGCGGTCGACATCGACGTCGATTCGCCGACGTACGTCGACCTGATCGAGCACCAGCTGCGCGAGGGTCGGCGGATGCGGGGGCTCTACCCGGCCGATGTGGTCAACGACCCGCGTCGCCTGGACTACGTCCGGAAATGGGCGCGAGCGGGCGAGGAGGTCCGGCTGATGGTCCACGCGCTGCCGCCGATGGCCGTCTTCGGCTCCGAGACGGCGCTCGTCTCGTCCGCCTGGTCCGGTGGCGCCGAGGGGCACCTGCTGGTCCGGGCCCCTGCGATGGTGGCGCTCGTCCGCGAGCTGTTCGAGCAGTACTGGCGCAGCGCGACCCCGTTGCTGCCGCCTGGGGACCAAGTGGACGAGCGCCGGGTGATCCTCGAGCTGCTCATGCTGGGCACCAAGGACGAGAGCGTCGCCCGCCAGCTGGGGGTGTCCCTGCGCACCGTGCGGCGGCGGATCGCCGAGCTGATGGACGAGCTGGGCGTGTCCACGCGCTTCCAGGCCGGCATGGAAGCCGTGCGCCGGGGCCTACTGTGACACCCGACCAGAGGAGCGTGTGGCGTGGCTGACTTTGCCGAGGATCTGCGGCGACGGCTGGAGGTCGTGATCGGGACGCCGTTCACGGAGGGCAACAGCATCACTGTCCTGCGCAACGGCGACGAGATCTTCCCGGCGATGCTCGCGGCGATCCGCGCCGCGGAGTCCACGGTCGACCTGATGACCTTCGTCTACTGGCAGGGCGACATCGCGGTCGAGTTCGCGGAGGCGATGAGCGACCGGGCGCGGGCCGGGGTCCGCGTCCGGCTGCTGATCGACGCCCTCGGCGGGCGGCTCATCGACAAGGACCTCGTCGACGAGATGGACGAGGCGGGGGTCCAGGTCGAGTGGTTCCGCAAGCCGCTGATGAAGTCTCCGTTCAAGTCCAACCACCGGCTGCACCGCAAGGTCTGCGTGGTCGACGGCCGGGTCGCGTTCACCGGTGGGGTCGGGATCGCGGAGGAGTGGTGCGGCGACGCCCGCAACGAGCAGGAGTGGCGCGACACCCACCTGCGCATCGAGGGGCCCGCGGTCGACGGGCTGCAGTCGGCGTTCATCCAGGACTGGGCCGAGTCCGACCGCCCGCTCTACGACGACCGCGACGAGTTCCCGGTTCAGCCGCAGGTCGGCACGTCGACGGTGCAGATCGTGCGCGGCTCCGCCAGCCTCGGCTGGGACGACATGCAGTCGGCCTTCCACGTGATGCTCTGCTCGGCCCAGGAGCGGCTGCGCATCGCCACCGCCTACTTCGCGCCGGACACGGACTTCCTCGACACCCTGTGCGCCGCGCCCGCGCGTGGAGTGGAGGTCGACCTGCTGCTTCCCGGGCCGCACGCCGACAAGCGGGTCTCCCAGCTCACCAGCGAGGCGTCGTACGAACGCCTCACCGACTGCGGCGTGCGGGTGTGGACGTTCCAGCCGTCGATGATGCACGCGAAGGTCATGACGGTTGACGGCCAGGCCGCCGTCGTGGGCTCGTCGAACTTCAACCGGCGCTCGCTCGACCACGATGAGGAGGTCGTGCTCATCGCGCTCGACCGCGAGCTCGCGGCGACCCTCGACGCCCACCTGGACGACGACTTCTCGCGCAGCGTGCAGATCGACCTGACCCGCTGGCGCAACCGGTCACCCGCGCAGCGGGCCATGGAGAAGGCGGTCAGCCCGATCCGCCGCTGGATGTAGTCACTCGCCGCGGTCGGCACCGACCAGCACCGCCCAGGCCCCCGGCCGGACGGTCCACGTGCGACGGTCCACCGGGCCGTCGAGCTCGCCGTCAGCGTTGAGCGGGAACGGCTCGCCGGTGACAGTGACGGTGCGTCCGCGTACCGCGACGACGTCCTCGCGCTCGACGTGACCCCCCTCGCGCAGGGCGACGCCGAACCCCAGCCGGGCAAGGGGGCCGGTGGAGGTCGCCACGACGACGTCGAGCAGGCCGTCGTCCGGAACCGCGTCCGGCGCGAGCTCGGCGCCGCCTCCGATGGTCCGGCCGTTGGCCACGCCGACCATGAGCACCGGCTCGTCCGTGTGCAGCGGCTCGCCGTCGACATCCACCCGCAGGTCCCAGCCGGTGCTGCCGGCACCGGCCAGCACGCTGCCGACCGCGTACGCCGCCTTGCCCAGGCGCTCCTTGAGCGCGCCCGCCTTCTCGGCCGCCTCCGCCCCGATACCCATGTGCACGGCGTTGACCACCACCCCGCCGGTGTCGTCGACCAGGAGGTCCAACGGCCGCGGCCGACCGGTCAGCAACGCGCGGGCGGCCTCGGCGGGGTCGAGCGGGATGCCCAGGGTGCGCGCCAGGTCGTTGCCGGTGCCGAGCGGCAGCAGTGCCAACGGGCGGTCCGGGGAGAGCTCGCCGCGCCGATGCAGGGTGGCGACGGCGGTGTGCACCGACCCGTCGCCGCCCGCCAGGACGAGCGTCCGGTCACCCAGGCCGTCGAGCAGCCGGTCCAGGTCGCCGGCGTCGGCGCAGGTGTCCACCCGGACGTCGGCGGCCTCCCGCAGCACGGCCAGCGCCGCGTCCACCCGCTCGTCGTCCGTGCTGCCTGCCGCTGCGTTGGTGACCACCAGCAGTCGGTTCACGTAGCCTCTCCTCGCACACGCCCGCCGCGGCACGGCGCGGGCTCCGGTCTCCCGAGGTAGGTGTACCCCCATGCCGGCCATCGTGCTGCTCGGGGCCCAGTGGGGCGACGAGGGCAAGGGCAAGGCGACCGACCTGCTGGGGTCGTCGGTCGACTACGTCGTGAAGTACAACGGCGGCAACAACGCGGGCCACACGATCGTCATCGGCGACGAGAAGTACGCCTTGCACCTGCTGCCCTCGGGCATCCTCACGCCCGGCGTCGTGCCCGTCATCGGCAACGGCGTCGTGATCGACCTCGCGGTGCTGTTCGGCGAGATCGACGGGCTCGAGGCGCGCGGCGTCGACACGTCCGCGCTGCTGGTGAGCGCCAACGCGCACCTCATCGCGCCCTACCACCGCACGATCGACAAGGTCGCCGAGCGGTTCCTCGGCAACGCGCGGCTCGGAACCACCGGCAGGGGGATCGGCCCGACCTACGCCGACAAGATGTCGCGCGTCGGCGTCCGCGTGCAGGACCTGTTCGACGAGAAGATCCTGCGCCAGAAGGTCGAGGGCGCCCTCGAGCTGAAGAACCACCTGCTCGTCAAGGTCTACAACCGGCGGGCCATCACGGTCGACGAGGTCGTCGAGGAGTTCCTGACGTACGCCGACCGGCTGCGCCCGATGGTGGCCGACACCACTCTCGTGCTGGGCAGGGCGCTCGACGAGGGTCGCACCGTGCTCCTCGAGGGCGGGCAGGCCACGCTGCTCGACGTCGACCACGGCACCTATCCGTTCGTCACCTCCTCGAACCCGACAGCCGGCGGCGCCTGCACCGGCTCGGGGATCCCGCCGACCCGCATCGACCGGGTGATCGCAGTCGTGAAGGCCTACGCCACGCGGGTGGGCGCCGGTCCGTTCCCGACCGAGCTGCACGACGCCGACGGCGAAAAGCTGCGCACCGACGGCGC